>JAPOUQ010000059.1 GCA_026708585.1 Gammaproteobacteria bacterium | reverse complement strand
TTTATACTTATTTCAATAGTTTATTTGATTATTTCGGCAAAAATGAAGTCCGAAACATGAGTAATTTACTCTGGATATTGCCCCTCTTACTATTTTTGCTCAGTTATGACTGTAAGACATCGACTGTTTGAGTCAAGTCCAATACTTGAAGCTATTTCAGGATAATCTAATGCGCTCAGAAGTCCAGCCACTCCAGCAGCACCTGATTCAGTGGTTTCAATTTTGGATTTATCTAGAGATTGCTTGCCAAATCTCGCCTCATTATCGGATATCACCAGAAATACATCAGCTATTTCCATGAGAGTGTTAAACGCAATCAATGATGCTCGCTTGCAATCCAATCGGCCCATTGCTGAAATCGGCCCTTCAACAGTAGTCAACTTTCTTTGGCGAATGCTTTCAATAAGGCACGGTGCAAATTCGGGCTCAACAATGACAAGGGTTGGCTGGTGTGGCCAATAGGTTCTAACATGGGTAGCAAAAGATGCGGCAAACCCACCAACCCCCGCTTGCAGAAAAATATGTGTAGGCCAAATATCTAAATCAAGGAAGTAGTTCATGCATTCCTCGGGAATTACCGAATAGCCTTCCATCACCAAACTTGGTAAGTTTGTATATCCCTCCCAAGAGCTGTCCGCGAGCAAAATGTTCCCTGGCTCTTTAGCGATTTCTATTGCATGCTCGACGCTCTGTTCATAATTTTCTCCATGCCATATAACGGAGCAAGGTATTTGTTTTAATCGCTCTTCAAACTCACGAGGCACAATATGAGAAAGAACGATGGTTGCTTCTGCACCAAAAAGTTTTGCACCAGTAGCTACAGATATACCGTGATTGCCAGCACTCGCTGTGGTAAATCGAAATTTCGATGCGATATTTTGAATTTCAGGCAGAAATAATTCATCTGGAAAAATCCTTCGATCTAGTTTCGATGCGATTTTATTTTGCAGAATTTGAATGACAGCATAGATACCTCCCATTGCCTTGAAACTACCAAGCCCCATGCGGTTTGTTTCATCTTTAACCCAAATCTGATGAAGGCTGTTATTTGACGATAAATTTGGACAATCATAAATTGGTGTCGGTTCATACTGAGGGCAGTTTGTCAATAAATCCAGAACCAGTCTAGGATTACAGGAAAAAGTTTGATGTAGTGCATCACGAGGCACAGATTTTACTTTTCCGTTAATAAGAACTTTTGAGGAAGTAGCCAAAACCATCTATTTACACTAAATCATTTTGCAAAATTTTATTGGTAGGAAGCTTGCTTGTGTATGAACTATACCATTAACTTCGACTTTACTATCCATGTATCTCTAGTATAGAGGTAGTATCCTTTATTCATGAAATCAGAATTGGAATATGCAAGAGTTCCACTTGTCCGGTCAAGCCATAATATACAATCGTCTTATATAAATTGAATTATCGGAGGCGCGCGTGAGGGCACTTCATAAAGATTTTGGGGTCGAGATCAGTAATGTAGATTTGCGTGAGGCTGCTACTTATTTCACACAAATTCGTGAAGCATTTGAAACACATTCTTTATTGTTGTTTCGTAATCAGATTTTAAATGATGAAGATCATCTCGCCTTTGGGCGGCTTTTTGGTGCGATTGAAATCAGGGAGAAAAATCCTCAAAATCAAGAGGCTCGGTTATCGATTGTGTCAAATCTTCGGAAAGACGGACAACTTGAAAATGAAGTAAGCCCCAGGTTTATGCATCAAAGGGCAAATCAGCTCTGGCATACCGATAGTACATTTCTGCCTAATCCAGCCCTTGCAAATATTCTGACTGCACGAGTGATACCGTCTTCGGGTGGAGCTACAGAATTCGTATCTACCCGAGTTGCTTGGAGTGAACTATCTGTGAGAAAACGTGAAAGCATTCGTAACTTAGTTTTCCTTCACCGATATGCACACTCACGCAGAGCGGTATCAGAAGCGGCTGCAAATCTAGACTTGGTAACGATGTGGCCGGATACGATGTGGCGTGCTACGTGGCGTAACCCAATTACTGGGTCTGAAGCCCTTTACTTAGCATCTCATATTTATGGAGTACTTGGAATGAATGAACGTGAGGGACAAAATCTGGTCAACGAATTAATCAAGTTCTCGACTGAACCTCATCGAGTTTATCGCCATCATTGGTTACCCGGTGATGTACTGGTTTGGGATGAGCGTGCAACTATGCATCGTGGTACTTCCTGGCCTTATAACGAAGAACGGACCATGGCAAGTATATGCATCACAGCTAGTGAATCTGATGGACTCAACCAGATTCGTCCCAATTTGCCAAATTGAAGAAATGCCTGTTAAACCGAAAGAATATGGAAAAGGGGATAACTCCTATCGAGCGGCGGGTGGTACTCGTGGTATCTACAAGCTAGTCGATCGGTTCTTTGACTATATGGATCATCTTCCCGAAGCAAGAAAGATCCGTGAAATGCATCCGCAAAAACTGGATGAATCACGAGATAAGTTAGCACGTTTTTTATGTGGTTGGCTGGGAGGGCCGAAGATATATCAAGAAAAATATGGGCCAATCAGTATTCCCGGTGTCCATCAGCATTTAGAGATCGCAGTCTCAGAGAGAGATGCCTGGCTTAAGTGCATGTCTCTTGCGCTTGAAGAACAGCCATATGATCCTGATTTCAGATCCTACCTAATTCAGCAGTTATCGATACCGGCAGAACGTATACGAACCGTATGTCAATTACGGAATAATGAGGATTCAGATTCAGATTGTAAAAACTGAAATAAATTTTTTAGAGAAAAATGGTTGCTGTTACACCGTCTCAAGATCTTTTTTTGATATTAATATGAAACACACCCCATATGCACAGATCGCACCGATGATTTGTGAAAAGATAAAAGCAGGGGCATGGAACGGATAAATGCCTGAAAAAGTATCGGTGAAACTTCTTGCTATAGTCACTGCTGGATTTGCAAACGAAGTCGATGCAGCAAACCAGTATGCAGCAGTGATATACAGACCGACTACCATGGCTACTGCATTTTTGCGAAACTGTAAAGTTAGAAGAATCGCCAATACTAGTCCAAAAGTTGCAAGACTCTCAGAAAGCCACTGTGCGCTTCCACTTCTTAACTTCGCTGAAGTCTGCACAATCTCCATCTCAAACATGGCATGTGCTACTAATGCACCAAGTAATCCTCCGGCTATCTGCATCACTACATAAACGACTGAATCAAGTCCACTAATTTCCCTCCTTAGTATAAAAACCAATGTGACTGCCGGATTGAAATGTGCACCAGAGATAGGTCCGAACATTGTGATTAAGACAACAAGGATAGCACCAGTTGGGATCGTATTGCCGAGTAAAGATAGAGCGGCGATATTACCGGAGAGGCTTTCGGCCATTATTCCAGAGCCGATCACGGTCACAAGCAGGAAAAATGTGCCGATAAATTCGGCTAGATATTTTTGTTTAGCCAAATACATATAGTGGGGTTTTGATTCAAAAGTTTCTATTCAGTCGGTAGTAGATGAGCGGTGTCCTGACCATATTCTTCGTTATCGTGGCTGTGTGTGAGGAAAGCCTCCCAACGCTCATTGGCAGTACCCCTTACCCAGGCCTTTTCAGATTTTGCATAACAGCAAGTGGTGGATTCGAGTTCTAATTGTGGTCGATCAGATTGCTTAATACGGACCATTAATTTGTCCAATTGTTGCGGGCTCTCAGCTTGTATACCGAGGTGATCAAACCCAATTTCCCCATGTCCTGATTCGATTACAAAGTTAACACAAGGATCCTCAACATCCCATTTTGCATAATCTTTACGAACAATATCTGGCGATTTGTCAAATAGTGTCGAATAAAACTGAATCGATTGATCGAGATCTTTGACCCTTAGAGAAATATGTAGTTTCATATGGTTTTACCTAGAGGCTTTGTAAACAGGAATATACGTGGGACATTTCAACGTAATTGAATTTTACATTGTGGAGATATAGAAAGAGAAGGGTTAGTGCAGTTATTGACTGGAAAAATCAATTCCCGTTGATCTTAGCTACCTTATCATTCAAATCACAGGGTAAATATTTTCATGCCTTTATCTTGCGGATAAATCGAGTTGCAGACTATCGATACCGTGGTTATTGATCGGTAAAAAAAGAGAAATTTTCTTGAAGACTAATGTCAAAACAAATCTGTTGAAGCTACTTAACTTGCTTAGATCGATATTCATCTATATTTTAAACTCACAATCGCTACTGTGCATAACACGGCTTCAGATTACTTTGGTGTAGACAACACATTCATATTAAAAAATAAATTTCTCATATTGTCACAAAAATATAATATAATTGTAATATATATGTAATAATAGGAATTGATAAATATTTAATATCAATGAGATGAATTATGAATAAAGAAGCTAATTTGAGAGTGGAAAATGACACAAGTCCAGTCGCTGATCAGTCTTTCATGATCACCATCAGCGAGGAAGTATTATTATTGATCTTCCATTATGACAATGGTTGTGCCAATTATGAGTTATCACCTCGGTCTGTTCGCGGCATGATAGCCTGCGCATTACTGCTTGATTTATGCGAACAAAATCGGGTTAAGATCGATCAAGGAAGTTTGGTTATTATTAATCCTGCTCCAACGGGTTATTCATTTTTGGATTGTGTACTATCACGGGTTGGAAAAAATGCAATCCGGTATGATGCCAATGATTGGATTAGTCATCTTTATACAGATGCGGATGCTATTCAGAATGAGTTGACCGAGCTTTTAGTAAACCGTGGCATACTAGCACACCGCTCGGGGGGACGATACTTTGTCATGGGTAGTCACAACTTTACTTCAAATAATGGACGCCCCAGTCGTGATGTACGTCGTCGTATTGCTGGAATTCTATTGTGTGAGGAAACGCCAACCCCTCGAGATATGATGATTATTAATCTAATTTCGGTATATGGGTTGTGGAATGATCTAGTTGATGAAACTGTGATGAATGTGATAACCCCTAGAATTGATGATATTGTTCGTGGTGATATGATTAGTCGTTCAGTTATTAATCTGATAGAGTCAGGTTTACGAATTTAAGTAAATGATTCTTCTAACAAAAGATCGGAAACTTTTATTCAAACAGAAAGCCTAATAGGGGAGAAATGTTCAGTTCTACTCCTCTTCCCTGATTTACTGAGATTTCATAAACCTAGTCAATTCAGATGGCTCACTGTGGTTAAGTTACTAATTTCTTGTCAAGTTTCCGAAAATTTTCGAAATTAAGATGTTATCGCGATTAGACCATATCGTGATTGCTGCTGATAACTATGAGCAGGGAGTTTTATATATCCGAGAGAAGTTGGGAGTGGAGATACCGAAAGGTGGACAACACAAGTTCATGGGTACTCAGAACTCAGTTATGGCTTTAGGTGAAAACATTTATCTTGAAGTTATTTCTATTGATCCGACGCTAAATCCACCAATCCACCCCCGCTGGTTTGGATTGGATGACCCGCAAATCCGTAATATTCTGAAGGAGTCGCCGAAATTGCTCACATGGGCAATAAATTCGAAAGATCTTAATTCTACAGTTCAATCATCCGCAGTATCGCTTGGCAATATAATTTCAGCAAGTCGTAACGATTTGCAATGGAAAGTGGCATTTCGTCAAGATGGAACAATGCCTGCATCTGGATTTATCCCTCTTTGCATTGAATGGGAAGTAGATTTTCATCCGGCGGTTCGAATGGTTGATTTCGGTTGGAAATTAAAATCACTGCAACTTTTCCACCATCATCCCGAATGGCTTGGAGATCAGTTGGAAGCTTTAAGTGCAAGAGATGAGGTCATTATTCATGAAATTGAAGATGGGCAGACACCTTATCTTGAAGCAATTATTGTTGAGGAAGGAGGTCTCATTATCAGATTGAGATAAACCATTCAAGTTACTTCACATAAGTTCGAAACCTACTCTTTCCCAGATTCTTTTAACCGGTTGGTACTCAAAGTACTGGACTATGCTGGACAGTGATTATCTCTTTTCAACCAGTAGATTATTGCCACTATTTCGCGCTGGATAGACTAAGATGGTAACCTAGCATTTCATTCAAATATGCTTGGTTTTTCCTCAGCATAATGACGTCAATCATGGGGCTGAGTTTGAGTTGGTGAGCACACATTGACACTACCAAGTTAAGGGTGTGTTACGAGTTATACAAGAAAACAAACTATCAGGAAATATACAAATTCGACGAATACTCCGAAACCGTAAAACTCATTTTAAGATATTTTCTCAACGGATTATCCTAACTATTTTGCTCAATTATTTTCTTTAAACTGAATACAAAGATTATGGCTAAGAATCCAGTCAAGAACTCGGTACAGATGTACCAATATATTCTGGACAATACACTTAAAGAGTCAAAAATTCTGCGTTTACTCCGAGAAACAACTTCCACCATGGAAAAATCCATGATGCAGATCTCTCCTGACCAGGGTCAATTCATGGCATTAATGGTCAAATTAATGGGTGCAACGACCATAATTGAGATTGGAACCTTTACTGGATATAGTGCTTTAGTCATGGCGCAGGCACTCCCAGTTAATGGTAAATTAATTGCCTGCGATGTTTCTCACGAATGGACATCAATCGGCCGGACATACTGGGAACAAGCTGGTGTGAATCAAAAGATCGATCTTCGTCTTGCGCCTGCTCTTGATACTCTAAATGAATTGTTGGAAACAGGCTTCAAAGAAGATGTCGACATGGTTTTCATTGATGCTGATAAGGAAAATGGAATTACATATTACGAGCTTACTCTGCAACTATTACGACCAGGTGGTCTGGTAATAATCGATAACGCATTTTGGGGAGGGGCAGTAGCTGAACCTGACAATACTGAGGTAGATACAGAGGCAATTCGAGAGTTGACGCGTTTAATTCATGAAGATGTAAGAGTTGAAAGTTCAATGATTGCTGTTGGTGATGGATTACTGCTAGCTAGAAAATGTGAGATGGGGTTCTAATTTCGTTTCTCATGTCTGATAAGACAAACTACGAAATGGATATCACATTATTTCTGTACCGGTATAGGTGTAATCCTTTCCAAATTTTTCAGTTTGTTCAATAATGAATATTCAACATAATCACATGTCGATGTATCATTATGCGAATTTAGTCGTTTATTTATGGATGATGGTGAATGCAACAAATTTCAGGGTAAATTTGATTTGATACATGATAGAACATATACACCATTTGAACCGACTAAAATAGTTTCTGTACGATAATCTGATTGTCATCTTTGGGGTACTCGTTAGGTTGAAAAATCTGTATTACCGATTCCGAAATCTCAGCGATCACGTCACGGACATTCTGGCTCATCTTGGCATGAATAGCGAAATAGGCTCCCTGTTCTTGCTAGGTATTGATGACTGCCGCCTAATAGAAAGTTGGATCTAGTGCTGCTAAGGGGGATGGAGTCGATGGGGGTTTGAATTCAAGTGAATATCTGCATCCAGAATCATTCACTCCATAAAAGTATCACTGACAGAAAATCTGTATTGTCATTCAGCTTAGTTGAGAATTGCCGTGCAATAGCTATTGAACAATTGCTACAGGAACTCTCGATTGATTGGGGGTCTGCCTTCCGAGTTTGACATGTTTTATCCCACTCGTTCAATGTCCGGTTTCCACTTGATATTACAACCGATAGATGGCTTTTGATCACTTGTGATCGGAATTCCTTGAAGGAGACAATCCATGGCGGCTCTGAGGTCCTTCCCAGTAGGCTTTTCATGTCTGGAAACATAGTTTCCTGAGGAAATTCGTTGAGGTCGGCTCTCATCAAATTGTCCACGGTAAACGAGCCTGAGATCGCTGTTAAAGAGATAGATGTCCGGAGTACAGGCTGCATCATAAGATCGCGCCACTTCTTGTGAATCGTCGAAGAGATAAGGGAATGGATAATTGCGATTTTGCTTTTCACGAATCATATTCTCCATGCTGTCTTCAGGAAACTCCGATGCATCGTTGCTATTGATGGCAACAAAACCGATACCTTTCGGCATATATTCCCTAGCGGTTTTAGCAAGGGCATCGGCGATGTGAATTACATAAGGGCAGTGATTACAGATGAACAGTATCACTGTGCCACTATCGCCTCGCTGACTGGCGAGATCGACGGCTGTTCCCTCGGTTGAGGGAAGTATAAAATCAAGAGCTCGGGTTCCGATTGGAAGCATGTTTGAAGGGGTTAAAGACATAACAGTATTATGGATTTGAATGTAACTACTCCGTCTCTAAGAAAATGATGTAGTGAGTTCGGTGGAATCAAGTAATTTATTGTATAGTGTTCCCAAGCCTTTAGGCTTTGCCGTAATTCCAGCTAATCGCAAGGTATGCCATGCAATTGCATGATTGGAGGATGTAATCGGTAGCCCAATATCTTTTTCGAGCTGTCCACAGAAATCGACCATTTGAATTGAAGTACATGAGACGAAAACCGCATCCAAATCAGATGCTTGAGTTATTTCCCAAACAGCATTTTCAATAGAATCTTTTGAGATGCGAGAGACAACTGAATCTCGTTCTTCTTCAAATGTACCGAGTATTGGTACATCAAATCCACCTTGTTGAATACACCTTATTATACTTTTATTGACTTGTTCAATATAAGGGGTAAGCAGCCCGATACGTTTGACCCCAAATGCTCGAAATGCAGCGAAAGCGGCAGTGATAGGAGTTGTGACTAAAGACTCAGGTTTGGCACTTTTGATGAGTCGAAATACCTCCTCTTCACCTATAGTTACAGTTGCAGATGTACATCCATACGCAATAACATCAATTTCACTGCCTGGAGTTAAAGTTGAAGCACAATTCGCAATTCTGCTTGCCATGTCAGCCAGACTATCAGGAGTGATTGAGTCCGAATTGGCTATACGGCTATGGTACAAGCGGACGGTCGGGAATTTCTGAAGAATAAGCCTGAATTCGGCCTCAATTGTATAGTCAGTTGCAAGTACGATCAGTCCAATACTCGGGGTTTTTTTAAAGTTTGGGTCAATCTCATATGGAAGAACTTTGGTTAGCATAGTTTTAAAACTCGCTATAGGTCTGGCCATAAACAGCAAGAATCACGAGTTTCCCAGATTGCTTTTATGAAATTCGGGCCACATGACCTTGACGATAGCACTGTTACTGGCTAAAGATTTGCATTGATCAATGATTGCAGGCGTATCCCGTTCGGATTGCTCTCGTTGTCTTTCTTCGATTGCCCAATGCATGGTTTGATAAGCTGCAGTCGAAATGGGGCCGAGTAACTCCATGACATGAGTGCAACTTTCGGTTCGGGCAATCAGCTCTCGAGCCCTTCGCATCCAACCTGATTCGATTTTCAGGCCCACAAGTCGACTCATCACATCATCAGCACTTTTGCAGAGTAAAAAAGGGGTAGAGGGCATCTCTATGTGGATATCTCGAATAATCAAATCCAAATCAAGAGTTAGACAAACTGTCATATTATGAATCGGATCCCCAGGTTGAATTTCTCCACGTTCATGATTCGATATACTGTAACTCTTTTTGTCAGTTAAAGTGGCTTCAATGTCCCACAATCCATCATCTCTTTGGTACCCGTGACATTGAATTGATCGGGTATGTAAATGCTTACGACTTATCATTTGTTGATCCTTCACTTTTCTCTCGGATACAAAAGAAACTGGGTACAACGAAATTCGGCAATTCTTTTGCCAGTAGTCTTTTCCACCACTGTTGCGTCCCAGACTTGAGTCTTTTTTCCTTTGTGAACGCAATCAGCCCGACATTGCAATATGCCTTCTCCAACCCCTCGTATAAAATTACATTTGAGTTCCAGTGTAGTAAATGCTTCGGCGTCCTCAGGTAGATTTGCATAGGTAGCGTAACCGGCAGCCGTATCCGCTAAAGCTACAACACTTCCCCCATGAACTGATCTCAGAATATTCAAATGAGTTGTTTTAATAGGCATTTCAAGAATGGCATACGAGTCCCCAAATTCGACAGCAACAATACCTAGATATCCAGGCAAGTTATTTTTGTCCCCATGATTGACGAATTCGGGTGTAAATCCCATCGATTAAACTCCAATATATTCCACAATATGGTCTAGGGAATCAATCACATCAGTTGGCTCATATTCCCATGTATCCAATACGACTTGTTTATTTCGACGAACCCAGAGTGTATTCATGTTCATTGCTGCAGCTCCGATGATGTCGAATCCATTGCTGGAAATCAGCCAGGCATTTTCTGGATTACTTTTAGTAAATTCCATAAAGTACCGATAGGTTTTGGGTGAAGGTTTGAAAGTTTTCACATCATCAACGCTCACTGTTTCACCAAAAAATTTTCGGATTCCGGCATTTTCCAGAACCAGATCGACGGCCTCTCGTTGTCCATTTGAAAATGCATACATTTCGCAGTTCGTTTTTGTCAATTTCTCAAGTCCTGAAACTACATCTGGAAAGATAGGTAAATTTTGATAAGAGTTAATCAAAATTTGAAACTGATTTTCAGTAAGAGAATATCCAAGGGATTGAGCAGTATGCTCCAGTGCATCCCTTGTGCATACCGAAAAATCACGATAGCACCCCATAAGACCTCGACGAAATGTGTATTCGAGTTGCTTTTCGCGCCATGCAATTGAAAAACGTGTGGCTGAATGTCCAATCATCGCTTCTAGCAAATCAATCACGCCATGCGTATCAATCAAAGTCCCATAAACATCAAATCCTAAAACTTGTTTCATGTTACAACTCGAAACCAGTAGGTGACCGGGCAAGACTTACCTTGGACATCACAGGACGATCGAGTATGGTGCAGATCGATTTCCCAATAGTGATTAAGTTAATTAGATCAATGCCATGCTGAATACCCATCCCATCTAGCATAAAAACTACATCTTCGGTAGCAACGTTGCCGCTAGCTCCGCGAGCGTAAGGGCATCCACCGAGACCAGCGACAGAGGAATCGATAACAGTTACACCCATTTGAAGGGCAGCTAGAATATTCGCAAGCGCTTGACCGTAAGTGTCATGAAAATGTACAGCTAGTCTTTCGATCGGTATATCGGAAGAGATGGAAGCTAGTAATTTTTGGGTGGCAATTGGGGTACCAATTCCTATGGTGTCTCCTAGAGAAATTTCATAACACCCCATGTCATTAAGTTTACTTGCAACATACCCAACATTCTCAGGTGATATGGTGCCTGAATAAGGGCAACCTAACACACAAGATATATAGCCGCGTACCTTGAGTCCATGATCTAGTGCTTTTTTCGTAACCTCAGAGAAACGATCTAGGCTTTCGTTGATACTGCAATTGATGTTTTTCTGACTGAATGTTTCTGAAGCAGCTGCAAATACTGCGATTTCTCTTGCTCCAGCTGCTAAGGCATTATCTAGTCCACGCATGTTGGGAACTAATACCGGGAAATTGATCCCCATAGTCAAGTTTAGTTCAGCGAGAACTTGATCAGTATTTGACATTTGAGGAAGCAGGTCTGAGCGAACAAAACTACCAGCTTCAATCTGCTTCAAACCAGCTTCAGCAAGATTTTTAATCAGTCTAACTCGCTCTGGAACTGGAAGTATCTTTGATTCATTTTGCAGTCCATCACGAGGTCCAACCTCGACAATTTTTACTGATTTGGGAATCATTTGGACTCAATAATGATCAATGGAGCGTTTTCCGTCACCGCTTCACCAGATTTACAGTAGATAGTTTTTACAGTACCGTTATTCGGTGCCAGAATATTGTGTTCCATTTTCATAGCTTCAAGAGTCAGGAGACGGTCACCCTTGCTTACAGATACGCCGGGTTTCGCTCGAACTTCAATGACAATGCCCGGCATTGGAGAGAATACGGTGCCCGAAGCATCATGGAGATCATGTCGTGCATAATCAATATCCAAAATATCAACCCGATGGTGTTGTCCATCAACATGCAGGAATACCGAATTATTACTATTAGCAAAATGCAATCTTAATTTATTATCTCGATGCGTTATCAACATTTCGTTTTGATCTGTTATTCTGGCATCAAACTTTACTCCGTCTTCAAACTCAAATCGACCAAGGTTATAGGTGAAATCCAAGACCTGTTTATTTGCATTGATCAGGTAATCGAAATTATAAGTTCGAGTTATTTCAGATCGAAGTGGTTGCTGATTGAGCCAAGGTGAATTTTCCTCTTTTTGTTTTTCTTGTTTGATTTGTTGAGATTTCAGATCTTGAAGAAACAACCAGGCACATGCGAAATGCGGTATTCGGTCATTGATCGGGATAGACGATAAAACTTGCTCAAGGTTCCTCGTCAAGTACTGTGTATCATAGCTTGATTCAATAAAGTCAGATTGTTTTAATATTGATTGCAGAAAGCTGATATTGGTTGGAACACCCAAAATTCGATAACATTGCAACATTGTGAGCATGTTTATTCTGGCTTGCTCACGGGTTTTATCCCAACTAATAACCTTTGAAATCATTGGATCATAATAAGTGGAAATATGACTCCCTTTTGCAATACCTGTATCAATCCGGATAGAATTTTCCATGTCACCAAAATGGTCATTTGGTTTAGAGATATCCAAAATGGTTCCGGTTGCGGGTAGGAATTCATGGTCTGGATTCTCGGCATAAACTCTTACTTCGATAGCATGACCTGACTGCTTGATATCTTCTTGGCTGCAGGGGAGTGGTTCGCCGGCTGCGACCCGCAGTTGCCACTCAACTAAATCTTGCCCCGTGACTTTTTCGGTAACCGGATGCTCAACCTGCAGTCGAGTATTCATTTCCAGAAAATAAAATTGATTGGAGTCGACTAGAAACTCAACAGTACCCGCACCGACATAACCAATAGCCTTCGCACAATTGACTGCCGCCGCCGTCATTTTGTTACGTAGTTTGTTTGCTAGCAGAGGTGCAGGGGATTCTTCAACTACCTTTTGATATCGCCGTTGCATAGAACAATCGCGCTCAAACAAATGAACTGTATTGCCATGGTGATCGGAAAATACCTGAATTTCAATATGGAGAGAAGATGGAAAGTATTTTTCGATAAGTACACTTTCATTGCCAAACGCAGAAAGGCTTTCACGCCTTACCGATTCCAATGATGACTGAAATTCTTTCGGAGAGACGACAACTCGCATTCCTTTACCGCCGCCGCCCGCAACAGCCTTGATCAAGACGGGATAACCAATTTTTTTAGCTTCGCTTAGTAACGTATCAGGGCTTTGATCTTCCCCGTCATATCCTGGCAAAACTGGTACGTTGGAGTTTATTGCGGCGGTACGTGCGCTATCTTTCAAGCCCATAATCCGGATCGCATCAGGTTCGGGTCCAATGAATACCAGACCAGCTGTTTTACATTGTTCTGCAAACTCAGCATTTTCAGACAAAAATCCATAGCCGGGGTGGATTGCTTCCGCACCGGATAGTTCTGCCGCTTTCAGAATCTTGCCGATATCCAGATAGCTTTCCATTGGTGTTGCACCACCGATCGGAATGGTTATATCGCAATCCTTTGTGAATGGAGAACCTCGGTCCGGATTTGAGCAGACTGCAACGGTTTCAATTCCGAGTCGGTTGGCTGTGCGTGCAATACGACATGCGATTTCGCCTCGGTTTGCAATGAGTATTCGTTTAAACAAGATAAGCCTTACATTCTGAAGATTCCAAACTGGGTATCCTGAATTGGCGCATTCAACGAAGCGGAAATTGCTAATCCAAGCACCTGTCGGGTATCACGTGGATCAATAATGCCATCATCCCATAATCTTGCACTTGCATAGTAGGGATGGCCTTGAGTTTCATATTGCTGTCGAATTGGTTTTTTGAAATCTTCCTGCTCTTTTTTAGACCAGGATTCTCCTCTGGATTTTTTCACATCCATTCGTATTTGTGCCAGAACATTGGAAGCCTGTTCGCCACCCATAACTGATATACGTGCATTAGGCCACATCCAGAGGAACCGAGCACCAAATGCACGTCCACACATCGCATAATTGCCTGCACCGAAGCTACCACCGATTACAACAGTAAATTTTGGAACATTAGCGCAAGATACTGCGGTAACCATTTTTGCTCCATCCTTGGCAATTCCACGAGATTCATATTGTTTACCAACCATGAATCCGGTGATGTTTTGAAGGAAGACCAAAGGGATTTTTCTTTGACAGCAAAGTTCAATAAAGTGAGTTCCCTTGAGTGCAGATTCTGAGAACAAAATGCCATTATTGGCGACGATTCCGATCGGATATCCATATAATCTAGAAAAGCCACAAACTAACGAAGTGCCATAGTTTTCCTTGAATTCTTCAAAATTGCTGGCATCAACGATGCGAGCAATGATTTCTCGGATATCGAAGGGTTTGCGTGAATCATCTGGCACGATTCCGAGGAGTTCATCAGGAGAGTAGGCAGGATCAATGGGTGTTTCAATCGAGATATCCAAAGATTTATTCTGATTCAAGTTGGCCATGACTGAACGGGCGATTTTCAAGGCATGTTTATCATTCTCTGCGATATGGTCTACTACCCCGGATACAGTACCATGGACGTGAGCTCCTCCGAGCTCCTCTGCGGTGACTTCTTCACCGGTGGCTGCCTTAACTAACGGAGGGCCGCCCAAGAATATCGTGCCCTGATCACGCACGATAATACTTTCGTCACACATCGCGGGAATGTAAGCACCACCAGCTGTGCAGCTGCCCATTGTGACTGCGACTTGAGGAATACGTGCAGCAGACAAGTTCGCCTGGTTATAGAAAATTTTACCGAAGTGATCCCGGTCCGGAAATACCTCGTCCTGTAGAGGTAGAAAAGCACCACCAGAGTCGACCAGATAAATACAAGGGAGACGGTTTTGCAGAGCGATTTCTTGTGCTCGTAAATGTTTTTTTACCGTGATTGGAAAATACGTACCTCCTTTAACAGTTGCATCGTTAGCAACAATTACACACTCGTTTCCTGAGACTCGTCCAATGCCAGTAATGATTCCGCCTGCAACTACCTCACCACCATACATATCCCAGCCTGCAAACTGCGACAGTTCTAGAAAACTGGTTCCGAAGTCAAGTAAATGGTTGATTCGGTCACGGACCAGAAGTTTGCCTCGTCCCACATGCTTCTCTCGAGAAGACTTACTGCCGCCTTGCATGATATCCAATAAATGTTTATGAAAATCATCAACTTTGGCTTGCATAGCATCGGAATTGATCCGATATTCCTGGGTGCTGGTTTGCAAATTGCTTTTGATCATACTCATGGTAATGATCAATAACGTTCGAGAGCCATGGCAGTTGCCTCACCACCGCCGATGCATAACGAAGCAACCCCCACCTTGCAAGAATGGTCATGCATATTATGAAGTAGGGTAGTAAGTATGCGAGCACCGGATGCGCCAATTGGATGACCCAAAGCACAGGCTCCACCACGAATATTCATTAGGTCTGCTGGTATATCGAGTTCGTTCATTGCTGACATCGTGACGACAGCGAACGCTTCATTGACTTCAAACAAATCGACATCATTGATAGTCAATCCAGTTTTTTTGAGAACTTTCTTTATTGCATATATTGGAGCAGTCGTAAACCACGAAGGATCCTGAGCATGCGTTGTTTGTCCAATAATTCTTGCGAGCGGGGTAAGATTTTCAGCAACAGCTGTCGATTCGAGCATAAGAACCAACGCTGATGCTCCATCAGAAATCGAGCTGGAATTCGCAGGGGTTACCGTCCCATTTTTACGAAACGCGGGCTTTAAGTATGGTATTTTTTCGATATTTGCACTGAATGGTTGCTCATCATTTGTTATGAGAATTTCCTGGTTTCGTGTATGCACAGTTACAGGGGCAATCTCCAAATCGAAATCTCCAGAGTCACTGGCAGAGCGTGCACGATTAAGGGAACAAATCGCAAATTCGTCCTGTTGTTCACGAGTAAAGGCATATTGATCAGCACAAAGCTCAGCAAAACTGCCCATCAGTTGACCTTTTTGGTAAGCATCTTCAAGTCCATCATAAAACATGGAATCGATCAAATGACCGTGTCCCATACGCTGGCCTGAACGGGCTTTCGGTAGTAAATAAGGTGCATTGGTCATACTTTCCATACCACCAGCGATTATCATTCGATTGCTTTTTGCGATCAATTGATCGTGTGCCAGCATCACTGCCTTCATACCCGATCCACACATCTTATTAATGGTCGTGCAGTTTGTTGATTGAGCCAATCCTGCTCTGAGAGTAGCCTGACGGGCTGGGGCCTGACCCTGACCTGCCATCAGCACATTACCCATAATTACCTCTTCAATCTGGTCATTAGCAAGATTGGTTTTCGCAAGTGCTGATCGAATGGCCACTGTGCCTAGTTCACTGGCACTGAGACTGCGAAAACAACCTTGAAAACTACCCATGGGAGTGCGGGAAGCCGAGACAATGACAACTGGATCAGAAATTGTGTTCATACGCTTTCTTCGAAAATTTCCCGTCCAATTAACATACGACGAATTTCAGACGTTCCTGCACCGATCTCGTACAGTTTGGCATCTCTTAACAATCGGCCAGTCGGATAGTCGTTGATATAACCGTTACCCCCGAGTGCCTGAATTGCTTCGAGAGCCATCCAGGTTGCTTTTTCTGCGCAATACAGAATTGCCCCAGCAGAATCCTTTCGAGTAGCGCCATCATGATCACATGCCTTAGCTACTGCATAACCATATGCACGGCAGGCGTTCATAGTGGCATACATATCGGCCAGTTTGCCTTGCATCAGTTGAAAAGTACCAATCGGTTGTCCAAACTGCTCGCGTTCATGGACATAAGGAACGACGATATCCATGCATCTGCGCATAATCCCAATCGGTCCGCCAGACAGTACTGTACGCTCATAATCGAGCCCACTCATCAAAATTCGAACACCATGATTTTCCTGGCCAAGTAGGTTTTCGCAGGGTACTTCGACATTTTCAAAGATAAGTTCGCCGGTATTCGAGCCGCGCATGCCGAGTTTGTCTAGTTTTTTTCCTGATCGAAAACCGAAATTCCGCTCAACGATAAAAGTTGAGATGCCTTTTGACCCTGCATCTTTATCTGTTTTTGCATAAACCACAACGATATCGGCATCGGGGCCATTCGTAATCCACATTTTGGTGCCATTTAATACATAAACATTGCCTTTTTTCTCAGCATACATTTGTAATCCAACAATGTCTGAGCCAGAACTGGGTTCTGACATTGCCAATGCTCCAACATGTTCTCCAGAGATTAGTTTTGGCAAGTATTCTTGAATTTGCTCTGGTGTTCCATTGCGTCGAATTTGATTGACACATAAATTGGAATGAGCACCATAACTTAGGCCAACGGATGCAGATGCACGACTGAGCTCCTCCATCGCAACAATATGGGCCAGATAACCCATTCCAGAACCGCCGTTATCCTCAGGCACGGTAATTCCAAGAAGTCCTATTTCACCTAGCTTATGCCAGAGTCCGGATGGAAATTTGTTCGATTGATCGATTTGATCAGCGATGGGTAGTATTTCTTTCTCGGCAAAACTGCAGACAGTATCTCTGATTAGGTCAATGTCCTGACCGAGATGAAAATTGAATGAATCTGGATACATGGTTATATGAAAATGATCTATTCATCTTACATTATCCTTACGTTAACGTAAACGTAAATATATTGCAACATCCTATATAAGGATTCTATTTTCTATTCATGTTCAGTTAAAGGAAAATCGTTTCGCTGTCCTGCATTTAAAGTTTATATTCGTTAGTGACCATCTTTCAGTAGTGTGCATGTGCTATATTGGATGTTTGAAGAGTGTTATGCATTCTCGGATAAACAAAAGAGTATTATCAGAATGAAACTACAAGAAGCAAGGGAATTTCTGGAAAAGGAATTTCCTCAAGTAAATTGTGTTGTTGAGAATATTGGCCCAGGGACTTCTATCGTTTCTCAGTCTATTGATGAAAAGAACTTACGCCCTGGAGGTACAGTATCTGGACCAACTATGATGATGTTGGCGGATTGTGCCGCTTATTTTGCGATACTTGGACATTATGGAAAAGTAGCATTAGCAGTCACCACCAGCTTGAATATTAATTTTTTGCGAAAACCGTCTGCGGACCAAGATCTTCTAGCCGACGCGAATCTGTTAAAGGCTGGTAAGCGACTTGTTGTATGCGTAATCAAGATCTATTCGGGCGATGATAATGAACCAGTGGCTCACGCAACAGCAACTTATTCAATACCACCTGTATAAATCTGATCAAGCGGGTTCCAGATCAATTCAAGAAAGACGTTCATCACTGGCTAATCCTATATGGTCGATATTTGTGTACAGCACGCAAACCGAAATGCGAGTCATGCACGATCAATGATCTGGACAAAAATGCATTTCTATTCAGTTGATTTTAGGGCTGCTAAAATACAAGCGGTGCTATGCACCGCCCCTGAATCTCATTGAGGAGTCAATGGGGGATTCAACGGAAAGGGCAGGTTGGGATCATAGTCCAATTCTATTCCAGTTGCCGCAGATTCCTTGGTTGCTATCCATGCCCCTAACATTTGAACTTTTCCCATAAAACTATCTTGCAAATCGGCACCGAATGTACCTGCA
The DNA here is from genome assembly GCA_026708585.1 of Gammaproteobacteria bacterium. Classification (GTDB taxonomy): domain Bacteria; phylum Pseudomonadota; class Gammaproteobacteria; order Arenicellales; family Poriferihabitantaceae; genus Poriferihabitans. The sequence continues at coordinate 6,634 of JAPOUQ010000059.1, read as the reverse complement.
AGCAATCTTGGATGATTACCTTGATCTTGTTCTTTTGACAGTGTTCCAGCCCATGAACCACTAGAGTCTGTGTCGAAATAAGGTATATTCACTTTCCCATAATCTGAATGTGCTGTTGCCTTTCCAGAAAAATCTCCTGACGATTTAATATTGGCACCATGAAGCAAGATACGAGTTCGAGTTGAGGAGGGAGTCAGTTTTGATTGAAGCACTTCGGGAACCCTTTTGCGATCAGTGACAGAGTTCAAATTAATGCCTGTATTGCACCCTATGCAACCAGAAACACTATTTTGATCGAAATCTGCTTTTAGGGTTATGTCACCTACAAAATCACCTGCTTCATCGTATTGTAATTGTGGATGATCTACACTATAGGTGTATAATCCTCCAGCTATTCCATTATAGGTTGCGGTGCCTTGGACTGTTCTATTGGGGGAGGGTAAGCCCAACTCGGGACCGACTGCAAAAGATCCAACATGTGCTTTAGCCAGATCTTTCATATTTCCATGTAGCCAATAACCAAATATGACATATTCTCTCGGAAGTTCTGGATCAACCGCTTGAGACTGTACTGTCCAATCTGGTTTATTATCAGGATGGCGATCATCTACATTCCAGTTTGTGAAAATTTGGCCTATAGTTACAGTATCGTCTTTTTGAACAAAGATCTCCTCACGTTTCAAGGCATTCCATACCATTAATGGAGGATAGACCTGTACGTCTCCCTGCCGGTGACGTAAGGAATCAAGCAGGATTTGAGTGCTTCCGGAGTTAACCGTGATTTCTGAATCAATCAAATTATTGACTTTTGCCGACACTGATACATTGTCCCCATTCGATTGTACAACGCTATTGTCAGAAAAACTCTGGGGTTGTTCACCACCTTGAATAGCAGATCCTAAGGCTGAATGCAGTGCTTTCCGATTTTCAACTGGAATCAGAAGATCGTTCTTGTTGTTGTAATTCGTAGAGTCAATGACATTGCCCCCCCCCCCCGCTACATCCAGTCAGTATTAGGAATACTGTGGCCAGGAACGCACGAACAGTATGGTTATTTCTCATGCACGCAACGTATCCACTGCCAAGACAGATCAGATTCTTTGATTGGATTTCATCTTTAGTTATTTTATTTGTCACCATTGTTAACTCTCGATTCATTAGGAGGAATTTCCCACGCTGAAGGATTTATGTTGATATTGCAAATTATTTGGATGGGATAGGCAAACCATTTCCTAACAGAAAATAGTGCGCCAGATTGAATCTGGCGCGCTCACGAATTATTATTAATTTTAGCTATAACGATACGGACGTCCTGCTTTTTGCATAACTTCGTTGTACTTGCGAAAGATATCAACGACCTTGGCCTGCACTGGCCCTTGGGCAGCGATCTCGTCCCAGAAAGCAACGGCTGCGTTCTCGACTTGTGCCCACTCATCATCCGGGATTGAAGTTAACTGCATTTTTGTACCGTTGACCCGCAAGTCGGCTTCACCGCCCCAGTACCACCACTGGCGATAGTAATGCGATTGGTCGCAGCAAACTCGGAACAAAGTCTGTAAATCTTCAGGCAGCTCATTCCAACGGTCCATATTAGCAAAGAAAGAACCTGCCCATGCCCCTGAAATATTGTTCGTTAGGAAATAGTTGGTAACATCTGCCCAACCGACAGTGTAGTCTTCCGTTATTCCTGACCATGCTACCCCGTCAAGTTCACCAGTCTGAACAGCAACTTCGATGTCTTCCCAAGGTAGTGTTACCGGAACAACTCCAAACTGAGATAGAAAACGCCCAGCAGTTGGGAAAGTGAAGACACGCTTTCCCTTGAGGTCTTCAAGACTACGGATAGGATCTTTGGTTGCGAAGTGGCAAGGGTCCCAGGCTCCTGCGCTGATGTGCTTGACACCCACTGCTGAATATTGTTCATCCCATATCTCATTCAGACCGTACTGGTTGAACAGAACAGGCACATCTAGTGAATATCTTGAGGCAAAAGGAAAATAGCCACCAAATACCGTCACATCAGTTGGTGATGCCATCGAGTCATCGTCCGACTGAACGGCATCAATGGTGCCGCTTTGCATAGCACGGAAGAGTTCACCTGTTGGTACCAGTTGGTCAGAATACGACAGTTCAATTTGCATTCGATCGCCAGCAATCTTGTTGAACATCTCAATGGCAGGATCGATTACATGAGCAGCCAACGCTGGACCCGCATAGGTCTGCATCCGCCATACGATCTTATTTTGTGCAATTGCAGGAGCTGCAAGTGGTGCCGCGATAGCACCAGTGGCAGCAGTTTTCAGGAATTTTCGTCTTGATGTCATTGTTGTTTTATTGGATTTTAATTTTGTTTTCATCTTTTCTCTATGTTTGTCAATGTTAACTGTTATTATTTTTTATGTTTTGAATTTTTTCTGAATTTCATGAGTTAGGTCATTCCTTTTTACCGCATTTCTAAGATTTTCATAAATAATGTCAATATTTTGCAATCGATTTCTATAACTATGCGTGCTTTTCTAAAGCAATATCCTATGTACTACTCATGCATGCATAAAGAATACATCAAATATGCTTAGCTATATTCAATTATTTTCACCATTGTTATTTTCCATAAATATGATTGGGTAGCCACAATGCCAATTCTGGGAAGATCATGATGATCGCTAATGCAAGGATCATCACACCTACAAAGGGAAGAATGGATCGGTAGATGTGGTGTAGTGTTATCTCTGGCGGAGCCATAGACCGCATTAGGAAGAGATTATATCCAAAGGGGGGTGTCATATATGCAATCTGGGTAGTGATCGTGTAAAGCACTCCATACCAGATCAGGTCGAATCCCAAGGCTCCGACAAGTGGCACATAAAGGGGTGCCACGATCACTAGCATTGCAGTATCATCAAGGAATGTGCCCATCAAGATGAAACTCAGTTGCATCAGGATCAGAATCATCCATGGAGAAAGATCAAGTCTTTCGGTGAAAAGATGATCAATAGCCTTGACAGCTCCCAGTCCGTCAAATACTGCTCCAAAACCCAATGCAGCGAGTATGATCCACATGAACATGCAGGAAATACCAAGAGTTTTCTTAGTGCACTGATGTAAAACGGACCAACTCATGCGTCCTTTCAAAATTGAAGCCAATAAAGCTGTTAATGCCCCAATTGCTGAACTTTCTACAAGCGATGTCCATCCATTGACGAATGGTACCATCATCGAAGCAAAAATCGCTAAAGGAAGTATCCCCGCTCCAAGCAGACGACGTTTTTCCTGTGGTGTCACAACATCAAGATCATCTGCTACGGGTCCAAGCTTGGGGTTAATTCGGCAGCGAATCCAGATGTAGGCAATAAACATTGTTGACATTAATAATCCTGGAATGATGCCAGCTAACCATAGTTGACCTACCGGCTGACGTGCAATCATGGCATAGAGCACTAGTACAACGGAGGGCGGCACAAGGATTCCAAGAGACGATCCTGCTTGAATTACTCCCGTGACCATAAGTTTGTCATAGCCACGGCGCAGCAACTCGGGTAGAGCAATTGTCGCGCCAATTGCCATTCCCGCAACGCTGAGTCCATTCATCGCTGAGATTAGTACCATGAGTCCGATCGTGCCCATGGCGAGTCCTCCATTGATCTTGCCGAACCAGACATGAAACATGCGATAAAGATCATCGGCTAACCGGCTCTCCGATAATACATAACCCATGAAAATAAACATCGGCAGGGTCAATAGAGGATACCACTTCATAAGCTTGATTGCCGCCGAAAATGGAATATTGTGTCCGTTAGTCCCCCAAAGAGCGATTGCAGCAATGGCGGCAATGGCTCCGATCGCTCCAAACACACGCTGACCCGTGAAAAGCATCAGCATCATGGATGCGAACATGAAAAGCGCAATATGTTCCTGACTCATAATTTTGGTTCTGGAATTTTCATTCCAAGAGCACGTGCAATATCCTTAACTAGTTCAGACAGCGCCTGTAGGAGAATTAGGAAAAGTCCTGCAATCATAATTAACTTGATTGGCCAGATGTAAGGTCGCCATGCCGTTGAAGAACGTTCCAGTCGGCCGATTTCTTCAGAACCTGTAGCAAGACCCATAAAGAATTCGATAGGGAATTTACCCCAGTATCCTAGTGAATAGGCGGTCGAACCAAGTGCACCATAGATCAAAACACAAAGGTAAAAAACAAGAAACGAGATGGTTATGCAGTCAATGGAGGCTTTCCGTCGTAAAGACCAGTTGCTATAAAAGAGATCCATGCGAACATTTGACCCGATCAGGATTGAATAGGCTCCGCCGAGCATATAGTAGGCAACCATCGTAAATTGCGCCATTTCCAAGGTCCACAAGGAGGGGGTAAAAAATGTCTTGGAAAAGGATGACCACAACAGGATTCCCATAAGGATAAATATACTGTACATAACGATCAGACCAATTCCATTGCTGATTCTGTCAACAACGCGCGAATAAGCAAGAAGCGCTTTCATTTATGTGCTTTCCCCAGCATGAAAAATCGTTCAAATTGTAGTCAATCACTATATCAGGTTTTCATAATTGCCTATCTTTGCTTAGACTAGAGAGAACAATTGCATTGTTGCAAATTTCGGTCATTACTATGAGAATAAACTATATTCATATGTTCTTCATCGCTTCAGGATAAGGAGTATCCTGACAGGCGCTATGATTATGGTTTTAATTCTCAGGAGATTGGAAACCTACACTTCTATTAGTCTGTTCAGTATAACAATATCTAACCTTTGCTGTTTTGTGGATTACTTATGTTCAAAATTAACCGGGTATGTCTAAAGCTAATCTGAAAAACCTATTTCATCCCGGCGATGGGAGAATTCCACCATATTTTGCTGGGCGTAAGGAAGAAAAGGAATATTTTCAGAATTGCGTTGAACTATTACTTTGTAAATCCTCTCCAGATCAAAATATGATCATTTATGGGCCTCGTGGTAATGGTAAAACTGCAATGTTGCGCTATTTCCAAAAACAAACGCTAGAGCAGACTGATAACAAAATAGAAATTCTATGGATCACACCTTCAGAATTTAAGGACTTAGCTGAGTTAGTTGGTTTGATCATCGGAAATGATCAGAGTCTTTTCAAGAAAGTTCAAAATATGTTTAAGCCTCTGATTGATAATTTATCAGTTGCAAGCAACATTGGACCAACTTCGTTTACGACTTCATTCAATCGACCAAAAGTGACTTTAGCACTCAAATCTTTGTTTTTTGAAAAGAGTAAGAAAAAACCATTGATTCTAATTGTGGATAAAGCGCATACTCTGGATTCAGAGATTATAATGATGATTCTAAATGCCAGCCAAGATATCCGAGTTGAAGGCTGTCCATTTTTTCTCGTGTTGTCAGGTACTCCGAATCTTAAGACAGAATTACGTAATTCGAATGCTTCTTTTTGGAGTCGAAGTGCGATTTTTCCTGTGGGACGCCTTTCGAATGAGGATTCATTTGAAGCCCTTACTGTACCTCTAAGAGAGCATAACGTAGAATTTTCGCAAGGACTTGAGTCAGAGTTACTCAGCCGAGTAAGTTGCTACCCTTACTTTATTCAGGTATGGGGAAACTGCATTGCAAATCGGTTGTATGAAAACGGCTCTCTTAGAGTAACGGTCGACACCATCAGTGAGGTTGAGAAGACAGCGATGATGAGATGCAATCAAATGTATCTAGATCGATACGGCGAATTAAAAGAAATGAATTTACGGTCTTTGGCAGTGATTATCGCTGAGGAATTCAGTAACACAGAGAGAGAATATATCCGAGAAAAAGATATTTGAGCAATTAATTGAAAAGGAGTTAGGAAATCAGGGAATCCAAGTTACCAATGAAACGATTATGGAGAACATTAGAAAGTTATTGCATATCGGTTATGTATGGGAGGTTTCTGTTACTGATCAAGACAACGGGGGATATTCCTTACTTTGCTATGAGCCAGGTATTCCGAGTTTAATGAGATATGTCAGAATGCAAATATAGCAAATCTAACTATTGAATGCGCATGATTGCTAATCAAGTTGAGTTCGCTTGGCAAGTATTTGATAATGCTGTCGGCTATTCGGAAACCGTGATACCGGCAGCACCCATCCTATTTTTTGGCAATCTGAGTGCGTATCAGAATTCGCATTTTCGCGTAGTGACAGTTGGATTAAACCCATCATTACATGAGTTTCCTGCTGATTCACCATTCTACAGATTTCCTGCCATCGCCGATCAAACTAACCGAAACTTATCAGATTATCTTGAAGCGTTGTCAAGATATTTCTTTCATCATCCCTACAGTAGTTGGTTTAATAGTTTTGAGCCTTTGCTGAACGGTATGGGCGCGAGTTACTATCAGGGTCATAAATCCACTGTACTGCATACGGATATCTGTTCTCCGGTCGCGACAAATCCGACTTGGAGCAGGCTTGATGAGAATAGACGCAGATTACTGGTTGTAAATGGAAGTAGGCTTTGGCACATGCATTATGAATGACCTCCGACCCCAAATTATTATCTTCTCAATTGCAAGAGTACATCTTGAGCGTATTAACTCATGTTTCGGACTTCATTTTTGCCGAAATAATCAAATAAACTATTGAAATAAGTATAAA
>JAPOUQ010000029.1 GCA_026708585.1 Gammaproteobacteria bacterium | reverse complement strand
GTCTTGGAAAACATTGTGATGCCGATCACAAACACAAAGCGAATATGGTCTTCAGCATCCTTGAGGATGCTATAGAAATCACGCAAATCATTTCGGTCCTCCAAGACATTCAGGACCGGACGGTCATATTCATCAACCAAAACCACTACTTTCTCTCAAAATAGTGTGGGAAATAACAGCTTGCTCAATTTTGTACAACTGGTTGAGTACATGATTTTGGATTTCATCCGGCGTATCATTGTTTCCACCAAAACTGATCCGGACCACGGGATACTTGACCGACCAGTCCCAGTGTGGGTGAATATCCAAACCCCGAAACAGGGGCTCGTTGCCATCAAACAGTTCCTTCCGTGTACTCACCAGAAGACTCTTACCAAAACGGCGGGGGCGAGAGAGAAAGTGATGTCTTCCAGTTCGTATGAGTTCTCGAATCAGTGGGGTCTTGTCAACATAGTAGCAACCCTCTTCACGAAGGGTTGAAAATGTTTGAATGCCAATCGGGAGAGGACGGCGTTCTGGTTGATTTTTTGCATTCATGATGTGATTATAGCAACATAAGTGAAGCCATTATTTGCCATATTACCATCGATACGTATTTACAAATGGGGGCAAGTAATTCAAGTAATTACCTTTTTAATATAGTACAGGATGAAAAATCTAGCCAAGAAACGAAATGATCCAGACTTACCTATAGGGATTCCTGTTATCGGGTGGAAAAAGCCGCCAAGACCCGATAAAGTCGCCTTATCAGGTCAATACTGTCGTCTTGAACCATTACATATAAACCGTCATGCTCAACAGTTATATAAAGCATTTTGTGCTGATCAGGAAAATCAAATTTGGGTCTATATGCCCTACGGGCCATTTGATAATTATTCTTGCTTTTTTGAATGGTTAGAAAGCTACTGTCTATCCGATGATCCACAATTTTATGCAGTCATCAATACCGCTACATACCAAGCAGAAGGGGTAGCGAGTTATCTCAGAATCAAACCGGATAATGGTTGTATTGAGGTTGGACACATTAATTTCTCCCCTGCCCTGCAAAATACACGCGCGGCTACTGAAGCCATGTATCTGATGATGCGTAATGTCTTTGATCTAGGTTATCGGAGGTATGAGTGGAAGTGTAATGCATTAAATGAAAAGTCTTGTCGTGCAGCAGTTCGACTTGGATTTCAGTACGAGGGAATATTTCGTCAGATGATGGTGGTAAAAGGACGCAACCGAGATACGGCTTGGTATTCAATTATTGATTCTGAATGGCCGAAAATCCAAGAAGCATTTATTGCGTGGTTAGGTCTCGATAATTTTGATGAATCAGGACAACAGCATACTTCACTATCTGTATTAATGCGTGAAGCAAGATGAAACTCGAAGTCCCCTTTTCTAATGTTCACGCTCTTTGTGCTTATCGTTGGTAGGTCACGGTAGTACTCGCTATTAATCCTTAGTAAACGGAAGCGTAGGCGGCATATATTTCCGTTTCGGTCATTTTCGATAAATAGGCCATCTCGCCCTGCTTGTGTTTTATATACACGTCAGCAAATGCATGTGGGAACCAACCGATCACCGTTTCATTGCTCGTAAATCTTTCGAGAGCAATCTCGAGTGTTTCAGGAAGTCGGACTATATTTCGGTCGTAAAGTTCCGATTCTGAAAGCAATGATAAATCTTCTTCGGTTACGACTGGAAAATCAAGTTCCTCTTCAATTCCTTGGGTGCCTGCATGGACAATTGCAGCCAGCGCGAGATAAGGGCTTGCAGCTGCGTCTGTAGCACGGAATTCAAAATTGAACTGATCCATCTCTGCGATATCACTCAAACTATTCACAGGACAAATGCGAACCGCCGCTTCACGGTCTCGGAATCCAAGATTATTGAAAGCAGAACTCCATCGATGAGGTATCAGCCTGCTGTAGGAAATGACACTGGGTGCGGTCAGCGCAACTATGCTATCGAGATATTTCAATATGCCGGCAATAAACTGTCCTGCAGTCTGACTGAGTCCATACTTATTTTTTGAGTCATAGGTTATTGCATTTCCTTCCTTATCACACAAACTCATGTGAATATGGACGCCATTGCCGACATCCATGGGATCTCGCAATGGTGTGAAACTTGAATGAAGCCGAAGACGTTCAGCACAAATTCGAACCAGTTCTCGTAGAATCGTTGCATGATCCGCGATAGCGAATCCTAAAACTGGGCCGATTGTTATTTCATACTGATCAATGCCATACTCTTTCATGAAAGTATCTGGTCGAAGTCCTGCTTGGTTGATCGCGGTAACAAGAACTTCAGCGAATTCACGTTGTGCCCGAAATCCTGAAGTTGTGTATGCATTTCCCAGTGCAGATTCATTGGAAACTAAATGAAACTCATGCTCAAATGCGCCGAAGAGAGAGATATTGGCGACTGACTCAAGACGTTCTATAGCCGCCCGTAAAATGGAACGAGTGCAGCATTCCCAAGTAGAACCATTAGTTTCGTGAATATTGCCGAGTACAAATCGCTCGATAGGTTGTCCATCTTGAAAGTCAAGTTCAGTATAGGTAGTTAAATCAGGAATCATCACTAAATCACCTAGTGCCCCATAAGGACTATCGGCAATTGAATCAAAACAAGTAATTTGTACATTGGTTGGAGTCCAGCCTACGCCTCTTTCTAGACGTTTTTCGAGTTGGCTAGCCGGAAAGGATTTGCCGCGCACTTTGCCAGCTATGTCGCTCGTCGCGGCAATGATGAGTGGTTCTCTTTTCATCGTCTATCGTTCGGGTTTTCGATCGCAGTTCGTTCTACTTGTATATTTATCATTGACTTGCATTTCAGTCCTGTATTGCAATATGTGAAATTGATTTTTCGAACAAAGAGACCCATAGTACGATTCCGGGAAAGTACCCGATTCTACCGTAAAAACATCAGTTTTCAGAGTCTTATTTTCATCGGTTTTAGGAGAGTTTTGGGTAATTGATTGAAATGACAATAATCAAATTTGATAGAATTATTAGTTATTAAAAATTCGAAAACTGGAAAAATTCGATATGCATAATGAGGCTGGCATTCAACCAATTACATTACTCGGTTCAGATGATTGTAAGCCTCCGGATATCATAAACAGTTCCAGTCAATGCCCAGTTGTTTTGGTATGTGAACACGCCGGACGTTCCATACCCCAGGTACTCGGTGATCTCGGTCTGTCAAGAGAAAATTTGAATAAGCATATTGCTTATGACATTGGTGCAAAGCGAGTTTCCATGATGATGGCCGAATATCTAGATGCACCGCTAATTATGCAACCTTACAGTCGATTGGTTATTGACTGTAACCGTCCGATTCATTCTGAGGAAGCGATTCCAATACAAAGTTGCGGAATACAAATTCCTGGTAATTGTGACCTAGGATCTGAAGAGCGTCGACAACGTATCGAGGAAATCTTTGTTCCCTATCACGAATCCATCTCAACACTGCTTGATCAGTACAATAGAGAAGCCATTTTTTCAATTCACAGTTTTACCCCGGTACTGAACAATGAAACCAGACCTTGGGATTTGGCATTTCTGTTTCGGAAGGATACCAGAACATCTCATAGTTTATCTAAAGCCGTAAGAGAAATTGATCCGACTTTGGTTATCGGCATGAACGTACCTTATTCAATTGATGACAATACCGACTGGTTCGTACCTTTCCATGGAGAGCAACGTGGGTTAGCGCACAGTTTAATTGAAATCCGCAATGACAATCTCCAATCAGAAAAAAGTTGCCGTGAATGGGCCAAGCTGCTCTCCAAAGCAATCAGGAAATTTCTCGACGAGATGTACCTATGAACTATTCAAGAAATTTACCAATCGTTGCAAGTGAATCAGCATTGCTGTTCATCGATGTACAAAATTACTGTGCGCATCGCCATGGTGCGGAATTTGCTGATTTGTCGCCGTTAGAGTTCAATCAATATGAGTGGTTTTTCGATTCTCTTGTCAGTCATGTCGTTCCCAATATGCAACGGTTACAAGAGTCATTTAGAAGTGTTGGTATTGAAGTGATATATACGACAATTGAAAGTTTGACTCAAGATGGGCGAGACCGGAGCCTTGACTACAAAATCACTGGATTTAATGTACCAAAGGGATCGTGGGACGGTCGAGTAATTGATCAACTCAAACCAAGCGATGATGAGATTTGGCTGCCCAAAACCTCATCCTCTGTATTTGTCTCCACCAATATTGACTATGTCCTTCGGAATCTCAATATCCGACAGCTTGTTATTAGCGGACTGGTTACTGATCAATGTGTTGAGAGTGCAGTTCGAGATGCCTGTGACCTTGGCTACCTAGTCACACTGGTTACCGATGCCTGTACAACATATAGCCAAGAACGTCATGATCATTCATTGTCAGCAATCAAGGGATATTGCCGCCAGCTAACTACTGATGAGTTGCTAAGTGAGATACAAGGAAGCAATGAATATCGCAAAGAGTATAGATAGTACATACAGTTTTCGTGTTCTAGATATCGATAATTTTCCTGCAGGTCGAAAAACAAAAAATGCATAAATATTTGCTGTCTTTTCGCAATTATTGTAGATGCCATATTACTGCTCTCACACAACTTCATCACTTTGGAATATTACTAAATGCAAGCTAAAAATTTGCAAATTTTGGATGGGGTTTTAATATGATAGCGATAAGAGTAAAGTGTGCCTTGTAGAAGTGTTTTTGATTTTATTTACATATCCCATGTCTTTGCTATGTTGAGGGTCGCTATCGTGTGCTCTTGTCCCAATATTCGCGGATAAAAGCAATGAATTGACAATTATCTACAACTTCATCGACTTACTTTGTTTTCCATGGATTTTAGAATACCGCGCAGTATATTCACTTCTTCCTTGGTGAGCTGAGATCGATTGAATAGCCTTTTTAGTTTACGCATCAAAAGAGATGAGCGTCCATCTAGAAATTCAGTCATACTTAACGTATTCTCCAGATGGGTTATGAATCCATTAACCTGTTCTGCATTTGCTAGATTTTCCGATTCTTCGATCGTGGGCAGAGTTTTGCCAGACCAGAGTGCTTTTCGAAATTCATAACAGAGTATGGTAGCCGCGGAGGCTAGATTCATGGATGGATACCCTTCATCAACATCAATTCTGATCATATAATTGCATAAATCGAGTTCGGTATTTTCTAATCCATTGCGTTCTCGACCGAAAATAACAGCTAATCTGGCATTCTGCCTGATCGCCTTCTGCATTGCTTGATCAGGTAAAAGTGTAGGCCAGTTGATTGCTCTTTTTCTCGATGTAGTACCAAATACTAATGTACACCCTTCAATCGCTTGCTCTAGTGTTGGATAGTGTTTTGCTTCTCGTAAAATGTGTTGTGCACCACTCGCACGACGCAAGGCAACTGAATTTACAATATTTGGAGCATTAACAAGCGTCAAGTTGTTTATGCCCATATTTGCCATACAACGGGCTATTCCACCAACATTGCCAGGTTCAGAGGGTTCGACTAGAACGATTCGGATATAATTGGGTGGCTTCATAAAAACGTCATTCGGATAAGTGGTTAATGATTGGTTGATTGCTAGCCAGATTTCGTTAATGTTCTTTCAGGAAAATTATATTGGACCCTCTTCTAAATATCGGGATAATGGCCGCTGTTTCGGCTGGAAAAGCTCTTCTTAAATCGCTTAACTCGCTTGATCGCCTTCAGGTAACCCCAAAAGGTCGCCATGATTTTGTGAGTGAAGCCGATCAATTATCTGAACAAACCATCATCGAAATTATTCGCAAGCACTATCCAGAACACGCTATTCTTGCCGAAGAATCGGGGGTACATATCGGTTCAGGCATGAATAAGGATTCAATCGAATGGATCATTGATCCACTCGATGGAACGATGAACTATCTTCACAATCATCCGGACTTCACGATTTCAATAGCGATTGCAAAAAATACAATACTTGAGCATGGCATTATATTTGACCCTATCCGGAATGACTTATATACCGCGAGCCGTAACCGGGGAGCACAACTGAATGGTAAAAGGATACACGTAACACATGCTAAAAATCTGAAGCGTTCGACGATTGCAGTGGGAGCACCACATCCGGATTATAGCTATCGGGATTATTGGATTGATAACGTCTCGCAAATTATTAAGGGGGTTGGAACAGTTCGTGTTACCGGTTCGGCCGCACTTGACCTGGCGCATGTAGCTACTGGTCGGGTTGATGGTTTCTTTCAGCCTTCACTGAAAATATGGGATATCGCTGCGGGAAGTTTACTCGTTCGGGAAGCTAAGGGCCTCGTAGCAGATTGGAATGGTGATCAGGATTATCTTAAAAATGGATGCATATTGGCCGCGGGAATTGGAGTCTTTAGCCAACTCCTGAGATTGACCCAATCAACTTATGAGAACATCGTAACGAAAACTCCCATCGCAGACTTGAATATCTAGATTTTTTCTGAAAAAAAGTTCAATCGAACAAGAATTTTAAGAGTTGATAAGATCAGCAAATTATGGTGATTGGAAATAGACTAAAAAGCCATAAAAAAGCTTGCAAGTTGTTGAATAATCACCCTTCGTGCATAATGAAACAAAAAGGCCAAACGGTCCCGTGTATTTTCAAAAGACACGCAAAAAAATCATAATAACTGTTAGTACTGCCTCTTCCAGATAGGGAGGGGGTATAACAGGTTGTTATTCTGTTTCTAATTGGCTTATAGCCATGCTGGCTATGCTGAGGTTACTAAATGCCAAAATAAATTTCACAATTATCATATTTATTGGATCCCCTAATCCTCAAATAGTGTCCAAGGCATTGAGCAAAAAGCCATATGTACTGTGGGTTTCAGCGTGCAATTTAGTATCACCCATTGGAGGATTCGATAGACCCCTCAAAAACCGTATGATACAAGATATTGAAAGTACTTTCTGGTTTTCTATTTGAGGATTGAGGAGTTTTTTGGATTGTTAGAATCTAATCTAATAATAAGTAAAAAAGTGTTCAAATGTGGCAACATAGCGAGTTAACATGTAAAGCAAATGGGAGGATATTTTGCTAATACCAAATACATATTCCCTCTCTGGCAATTTACACAATCGTTTATAAATCACAAGTCTCAAAAATACCGAAAGATTAAGGCGTAAAGAGCATGCGTTTATGCAGAGTAAGAAAGTCTCAAGAAATACCTTTATCGGGATTAATGGACAGTTTGAAAAGTTGTATCTTATTTCCCCAAAATCCTGCTCTAGCTATGTTTATAGCGAGTGGCTCTGGCAAATCGATTCACATCTCAAATGTTGATTAGACGATAACAATACCTCAAAGGATAAAGGTAAAATTATGGATTGAAGTAACAGCATACTCTCCCGAAAACAAAGCGAATGTCGCATCTCAATTGACCCAGCCAATGGATTCAACTTCATGGAACAAGAGTCTCTAATCAAGACACCAATAGAACAGTCAAGAAAATTCAAATCGTCAGGGCATACGCCAATGATGAAACAATATCTTGAGATTAAGGAAGAATATCCCGATAAGATTCTTTTCTATCAAATGGGCGATTTTTATGAGATGTTTTATGAGGATGCCGAAGAAGCATCAAAAATTCTCGATATTACACTTACATCGCGCAATCAATCTGGGGGCTCAGAAATCCCCATGGCTGGTGTTCCTATTCACTCAGCTGAACAATATCTCGAACGGCTGATCAATCTGAACCTGTCTGTCGCAATTTGTGACCAAGTGGGAGATCCTGCAACTAGCAAAGGACCAGTTGAGAGGAAAGTCGTTAGAGTAATTACGCCGGGCACCTTGATCGAAGACACCTTGCTTGATGATCGCAAGGAAAATATAACCGCTTCCATTTTCGCTTTGGACAATTCCTATGGCATTGCTACCCTCGAAATCTCTAGTGGGAGATTCGTAGGGTATGAAGTTGCCTCCCAAGAGCTGTTATTGAACTCTATCCGTCAGATAAATGCAGCAGAGATGATCGTAAGCGACAATCAATATCTGTTTGAAGATGAGGCTGCTCAAAAACAAGTCCCGTCTTGGTACTTCGATTCATTAAGAGCTGAAAAAGTTCTTTGTGATCTATTTGAAACAAAATTCCTCGATGCGTTTGATTGCTCGGAATTCCCGGTTGCTACTCGTGCAGCTGGTGCACTTATTCTCTATGTCCAAGATCTCCATGGTCATCAACTTCCACACATTACTGGTATTAAGTTCAAGCAACAAAGTAGTTTTTTGACTATGGACGAGATAACACGTAAAAATTTAGAGATTGAAGTTGGACATGATGAAACTTCCCAGAATAGTCTGGTTCATATTTTTGATGATTGTAAGACAGTTATGGGAACTCGAATGCTAAGAAGATGGTTTAATGCTCCTATTCGGGATCATGCAGAACTTGTTTCTCGACATGATGCAATTGACTGGTTATTGGAATGTCCTGATTTGGAGAAAATTAGGACTCTACTGAAATCTGTTGCAGATATCGAAAGGATTCTTGCGAGAGTTTCCATGAAAACAGCTCGCCCAAGGGATTTGCTAGGACTTCGAAACTCACTTGAAACACTGCCAGAAATCAAACAACTGATTGATCATTCTACCGTTGGATTTATTCAAAATTTACAAGGTCAACTAGCATCGCATCCTGAAGTACTGGACTTGCTCAAATCATCTATCAAGGACAATCCAGCAAATATTATTCGCGACGGAGGAGTTTTGAGAGATGACTACGATCAAGAACTCGGCGATTTAAGGAGGATGCAGAAGGAATCGGGCGAACATCTGCTATTAATGGAGGCCCAGGAACGACAAACTACCGGAATCACAGCTCTACGACTTCGCTATAACCGGGTTCATGGTTATTACATTGAAGTTCCACGGTCACGTGAAGGCTGTGTACCGGAACATTATGTACGACGGCAAACAATCAAGAATGCCCAACGTTTTGTAACGGAGGAACTCAAGGAATTTGAAGAACGAATACTAGGAGCAAAAGGCAAAGCACTGATTCGTGAGAAGCATCTGTATGAACAAATTCTTGAGGATTTAAAACCATATATCAAAACAATTATGCAATGTGCTCGGGCTTTGGCTTGTCTTGACTTGCTTGGGAATTTTGCAGTAAAAGCTCAGACGCTGAATTTGTGTCGACCCAAGTTGGTGGATCAATCACTTATCGAAATTGTCGATGGACGACATCCGGTTGTTGAACAAAATCTGATCAGGAAAGATTTCATCAGTAATTCAACCTTACTCGACGAAAACACTCGCATGCAATTGATTACAGGTCCTAATATGGGGGGTAAAAGCACCTATATGCGGCAAGCGGCTATTATCGCCTTATTAGCACATACAGGCTGCTTTGTTCCTGCACAATCTGTTAGGATCGGGCTTATCGATCGGATATTCACGCGAATTGGCGCAGCAGATGATCTTGCAAGTGGTCGCTCGACCTTCATGGTTGAAATGACAGAAATGGCAAGTATTTTGCGAAATGCATCTCAAAATAGTCTTGTGATAGTCGATGAAATCGGACGTGGAACCAGTACCTATGATGGTTTGGCTCTAGCTTGGGCTTGTGCCATAGAATTAGCTATGAAGATCAAATCACTAACCTTATTTTCCACGCATTACTTTGAGTTAACAGCTCTTGAAAAAAAACTACCCTGCCTTGTTAATGTACATTTGGATGTTGTCGAACATGGTGACAACATCGTATTCATGTACAAGGTCAAGCTGGGGTCGGCTTCAAAAAGTTACGGTTTACAAGTAGCTCGTCTCGCCGGCATTCCCGAACATGTCATAAAAGCATCCAATTCAAAATTACAATCCATGGAAAACATACCGATAGATGAAAACAATAACAGTCGGAGTACTACAAAAACAACTCCTAATATAATCACCCCAAGTGCTGAAGAAAAGGAAGTACTTCGAATCAAGTCCCTTGACATCGACAATCTGACACCTCTTGAGGCACTGAATATAATTTATGAAATGCGTAAAAATATTGCGGTATAAATGAACACTTGCTAAAATTGCATGTTTGATTCGCTGTATCCAGCGATATTACCTATTTGATTGAATTGACTTATTCCGAGTATCCTGAATATGACTTATGTGGTGGCTGAATCCTGCATCCGTTGCAAACTAACTGATTGTGTTGAGGTTTGTCCAGTTGACTGCTTTCATGAAGGGCCAAACTACCTGGTAATTGACCCCGAGGAATGTATCGATTGCAGTTTGTGTGAACCCGAATGTCCTGTGAATGCTATTTTTGCTGAGGATGATTTGCCGAAAGAACAAGAACACTTCCTAGAATTGAATGCAGAACTCAGTCAAGTCTGGCCAGTGATCACTGAAATGAAAGATCCTCCAGAAGATGCGGATGATTGGAGAGAAGTTAAAGATAAATTACAATATCTTGAGCGATAATTCTCTTATATTGTATTGATTCAGCAAATAGTTTTCACAAGCAATGATGAATACCGCTCCGACCACGGTATACCTTTCAGACTACACCCCTCCGGCTTTCAAAATTGAACAAACCCGACTCATTTTTCAGTTGGGTTTTGATTCTACAACCGTTAAAGCCACTCACCAAGTCCATCGAAATTTCGAGAGTTCAGGTCCTTTAGAACTGAACTTCAATGATCTGAGAATCGAAAGTATTGCAATTGATGGTCACGAACTCGGTAGTACCGAGATCGAAAAGACTGACAAATTGCTGATTATTCACAATACACCAGATTCATTCGAACTGACGACTAGCTGTAAACTATGTCCGCAAGAAAATACTGCTTTAGAAGGATTGTATCGATCAAGAAATCTTCTTTGCACACAATGTGAGGCCGAGGGCTTTCGAAGGATAACCCCCTCAATTGATAGACCTGATGTATTAACACGGTATCAGGTTCGTATCGAAGCACCACAACAGGAATTTCCAGTTCTACTTTGTAATGGCAATCTTGTCGATCAAGGCGAGCTTCATGATGCTTGGCATTATGCGGAGTGGGAGGATCCATTTCCCAAGCCTACCTATTTATTTGCTTTAGTAGCTGGGCCACTAAATTGTCTTGAAGATCGTTTTACTACCAAGAGTGGTCGTAAGGTAAGCCTTCGATTCTATGTTGAGGGTAATAATGTTGACAAATGTCAACATGCTATGCATTCACTCAAGCAAGCTATGCAGTGGGATGAGCAAAAATGGAACCGAGAATATGACCTTGATTTATACAATGTCGTTGCGGTTCGTGATTTCAATATGGGTGCGATGGAAAACAAAAGTCTCAACGTTTTCAATACCACCTACGTTCTCGCTGATCACACTTTTGCTACTGATTTCAACTTTCAACTCGTTCGAGACATAATTGGGCACGAATATTTTCATAACTGGTCCGGGAATCGAGTGACATTGCGAGATTGGTTCCAGCTTAGCTTGAAAGAAGGATTTACAGTATTTCGAGAACAGGAATTCAGTGCGGACATGAGTTCTCCAGGAGTTCGTAGAATTGATGCTGTGAGCAATTTAAGAAACCATCAGTTCAGTGAAGACGCCGGTGCCATGGCTCATCCAGTACAACCTCAGTCCTATCAACAAATTGATAACTTTTATACTGCTACTGTCTATGAAAAAGGAGCCGAGGTTGTTCGGATGCTACAGACCTTACTTGGGCATAATCAGTTTCGACAAGCGGTTGACTTGTACTTTGAAATGTACGATGGAAAGGCAGTCACAATCAACGAATTCGTTAGCGCGATGGAAAGTGTTAGCGGTCATGACTTCTCTCAATTCAAACTCTGGTATTCTCAGGCAGGAACCCCGGTCGTCAAGGCGGAATATCGATATTTGTCTTCAATATCTGTACTGGAGATCACACTTTCACAAAGTTGTCCAATAACTGCTGACGGGTTCGACAAAAAGCCCCTCATGATACCAATCAAGACGGCTCTATATTATGAAGATGGAGAACAAGTACCCATAGACTCGAAAAGGTCAGAAACAGTTTTGATTCTCAAAGAGCCGCAACAAACTTATCGATTTGAAAATATTACCAGGCCGGTGATTCCGTCATTGCTGAGAGGCTATAGTGCTCCAGTAGAACTTCAGTCAAACCTAACGAAAGAAAATTTAGCCTTTCTTTTGAATTACGATGATGATCCTTATGTAAGATGGGATTCAGGTCAGCAATTATTCGCCAGTCAACTGCATATTGACATTGCAGCCATCCAAAGCAAAGATCAGTTGATAGATAATACATTTCTATATGAACGAGTGCAGGAATTAATCATTAATCGTGATATCGATCACGAATTACTGGCTACACTAATTGCCCTGCCTTCAGCTGATTATCTCGGCTGTCAAATGGAAAAAATCGATCCACTGTCCATACATCATGCCCGCTGTAACTTGCGAAAAAATATTGCACAACATTGTCGAGAAGATATGCTGAATCGATATTATGAGTGTGCAAATATGAACCATGGGCGAAATACTGCCACAGAAATAAGAGCACGAGTATTACGTGACCAATGCTTGAACTACTTGGGTGAACTCAATGATTCTGATGTCTGGAGTCTGATTTCGGAGCAGATCACTAAATCCCAGTGTATGACTGATAATATCAGTGCATATAGCACACTCATTCGAACTGATCACCCGAATAAATCAGACTATATTGAAGAATTCTATCAATGTTGGAAGCACCAGCCCGAAGTCATCGACAAGTGGTTTGCAATGCAGGCTTCAGCAACTCAGCCTTCTACCTTAGATAAGATAAACGAGTTGACCAACCATCCTAGTTTCGATTGGAAAAATCCAAATAATGTCCGAGCATTGATCGGGCGATTTTGTCATGGCAATCCAGTAATATTTCATAACGAAGATGGGTCTGGTTATGCCTTCGCAGCGAATTGGATCAAAAAACTTGACCCGATTAACTCAAGTCTAAGTAGTACGATTGTACGATCATTCGAAAACTGGCGTAATTATCGAACCGATCTTGCGAAACGAATGCAAAACACACTGCATGAAATAAAGGAAATTGATGGATTATCCTCAAATGCACTTGAAATCGTCAATAACTCTCTGAAACGTTAAATCAAGCTCAAGATGTGATACATGTCAGACCACCAATCTTCAAGATGTGCTTTTCAATAAGTGCAAAAACGCGTTCTACTGCTCCCCTATTCTCATCAACAAAACGTTGGCCTAACTCGCCATAATTTTCTCTTAAGGTGGGGTCATTCAACAGTTTACTGATTGTTTCTGCCAATTCGCTAGCATTTTCTACTTGTAATCCAGCACCGTATGCCAATATCTGATCTGAAATTTTCTGAAAATTGAACATATGAGGTCCAAAGATTACTGGTACTCCTACTGCCGAAGCCTCTAGTACATTGTGGCCACCGACCGGTACTAAACTGCCTCCTATGAATGCAACATCGGAAGAAGCGATCATCATCGGCAATTCTCCCATCGAATCCCCGATGATGATATCGATGTCATTGGATAATGCGTTTTGTAGTTTGGAATGGAGTAACGTTTTGAATCCGTTTTTCATACATTTATTCAAAATCTCACTCGAACGTTCTGGATGTCGGGGTACCAGAATCAGAAGGACATCCATACATTTTTTTTTGATTTCACTACTTGCATCTAGAATTTGTTGTTCTTCCTGCGGATGAGTACTGCCAGCAATCCAGATGGGTCTTTGGTTACCCAAACAATACCGCAGGTGTAATGCAGCTTGCTTCATTTTGTCGCTGATTGTTATATCAAACTTGATATTCCCTGTGATGTGGATCGATTCTTTCCTTGCACCGAGTTTCATCAAACGTCCTGCATCCATTTGTGCCTGTATTGCGAACTCATCGACATAACTTAAGGATGTGGAAATCAATCGTTTGAAATTTCGATATCTGCGATAGGACTTCTCAGATAAACGGGTATTTGCAAAGATAATTGGTATCCGTTTTTTCGAGCAAAATGCTAGATAGTTAGGCCAAATTTCCGTTTCCATAAATATAGCCATAGCAGGTTGGATAGACGATACAAAACGTTTAACTGAACCTGGAAAATCATAAGGAAGATAACAATGGCGAATTTTATCACTGAGGTAATCATTCGCCTGTTTCGCCCCAGTGGGCGTCATGGTCGTAAGTACAATTACGAAATCTGGATATTTTTCACAAATCCTGTTAACAAGAGGTATCGCCGCATTGACTTCGCCAACGGATACTGCATGAATCCAAATACGAGGTTGATGGTCTTTCTGGGTGAGTTCAGATCTGTTCAGTCCATAACCAAAGCGTTGTGATAAGCGATCGAGATATTGCCTATCTTTTGAGATTCTGAGCAATAATTTGAAATAAAGAATTGGGCTCAGAAGATACAAAACAAAGCAATATAGAGTGCGAGACATAGGAGTTATCTGAAAATTCACGGCCAATTGACTCACTCAGATAGCCAGTCCCTTGCAACTAAGTAGTATTCAGTCAAACGTCTCTCTTCAGTATCGGGTTTCGCCTCCCATTTATATTTCCATTGAACATTAGGTGGTAATGACATCAATATTGATTCTATTCTGCCACCCGATTGCAATCCGAATAGTGTTCCGCGATCGTATACCAAATTAAATTCTACATATCTACCTCGTCGATAGGTTTGAAAATCTCGATGAGAATCTTTCCATGGTAGATCTTTTCGTCTGTTAAATATTGGAATATAAGCTTTAAGAAAGCTATCGCCAACTGATTTCATCAGAGCAAATGAGTGCAAGAAACCCCCTTCATTAAAATCATCAAAAAAAATACCCCCGATACCGCGCGACTCGTCTCGATGTTTGAGATAGAAATATTCATCACATTGTTTTTTGAACTTGAGGTAAATATCGTCACCAAACGGCATACAGGCAGATTTTGCGATTGTATGCCAATGGATGCAATCTTCCTTGAATCCATAGAACGGAGTTAGATCATAACCACCCCCAAACCACCAGGTTGCATGTTTGGGATTTTCACCAGCAATAAAAAATCGGACGTTCATATGGCAGGTTGGAATAAAAGGGTTGACCGGATGTAGGACCAATGAAACACCGGTTGCCTCAAACGGCAAGCCAGCAATCGTATGGCGGTGAGTTGATGCTGAAGCCGGGAGTTGATCCCCTTTCACCTGGGAAAAATTAACACCACCCTTTTCAAAATATTTCCCCCCCTGAATGACTCGAGTAATTCCACCTCCTCCCTGTTTATGTAGCCAAGAGTCGAACTTGAAACTCTGTTCCGGCTCAACAGAGTTTAATTCATCACAGATATTACTTTGCAAGCCCTGCAAATACTCAATCACAGAATCAATATCGGGTGTACTATCCATCAGTGATCAAACCCTACAAGCGAATCATACTGCCATCCAATCCATTGCGTATAATTGAAGGTGTTCGGCGTTGCCCAATCCTTCCTTCCACCACACCATCAATATCATCTTTAAATTCATTCAAAACCGTTTTTTGTAGGCGATGAGGTTGTTGGGATGAACGGTTTGCACTAGTTGACACGATCGCCATGTTGCTCTGTTGACAAAGCATTCGAACACTCGGGTGATCGGATACTCGAAGAGCGATGCTTTGGTGCTCACCGCGAATGATCTTGGGGACATTTTTTCGGGCCGGCAAAAGCCATGTCACCGGTCCGGGCCAGCTTGTGAGAATTTCATTTTTAGTGACTTCAGGAAAACATCTAAAATAATATTCAAGTCGTTTAACATGATCGCTGATTAAGATTAATCCTTTTCTGTAATCTCTTCTTTTTATTGAAAGTATACGCTTGACAGCATCGATATCCATTGGATTGCAACCCAGCCCATAACATCCCTCTGTGGGATAAGCGATTACGCCACCACCGCGAATTATCCGAGCACCTTGTGCTATCGAAACGAGGCTCAACGCTGTTCGATTTCTTCTTGTAGGGCCTGATCCTTGTTAACGATCTCCCTAACACTTTTCTCTCGTTGATCTCTAACCTTTCGAGCAACATTGGAATCGGCAATACCGATAATCTGAGCTGCTAGGAATCCAGCATTCTTTGCTCCTGCTTTTCCGATGGCAACACATGCAACGGGAATTCCTCCGGGCATCTGGACTGTAGACAGCAAGGCATCATGACCATTTAATGGACCTCCGTCCATCGGCACCCCAATGACTGGACGCACAGTCAAGCTAGCCACTACCCCACCGAGATGAGCAGCGAGTCCTGCTGCTGATATAAAAACTGCGCAACCTCGTTTTTCTGCGCTTTGAATGATTTCGTGAGTTCTTTCTGGAGTACGGTGAGCAGATGTTACATGGGCTTCCCAACTGACACCTAGTTCATCAAGTACATCAAAGGTTGATTTCATCACTGGAAGGTCCGAATCAGAACCCATGACTATACACACAAATGGATTACTCATATTCCTAAATTAATTCTCTAAAATTTTCATCAATGATTGAATTGGAGGGGATTTACGTGTGATTTCAATCGACGATTAGAAACCGTAAGATTCTTATATTCTAAACTACAGGATCGGTTTGGTGTTCAAGGATCGATTAGATGAATCTATTGTTTTATTTTTGAACAACAATTGTATGCCAATCCAGTTTTTATGTGAATAACATTTGTAATGGGGATGTCAATCTTATGGCGGATGAAAATGTTTTTGAAGTTATATTAGAGAATTGGAATTACGATTCGAATCTATGTTTGGCACGATGCCCTATATCGTCACGATACCAACTTCCTTCCCAATGAATTGATGATGCAGCTTGATAAGCATCTTTTTGAGCCTCAAGTATGCTGTTAGATAGGGCCGTGATACACAGGACTCGCCCACCAGTGGTCTCAACAGTACCATCATTCAATTTCGTGCCAGCATGGAAAATCTTGATATTATTATCGAATGTAGTTTCTAGTCCATATATTTCACATCCTTTCTTGTGGCTTCTAGGATATCCCTCTGATGCCACGACTATTCCAAGAGCACTTTCGAAAAACCATTCAATCTGTGTTTCACCAAGTCGACCTTGTAAAGCTGTCAAACATAATTCCACTAAATCAGATTTCATACGCATCATGATCACTTGAGATTCTGGATCGCCCATACGACAGTTGAATTCAAGTACATAAGGCATATGATTTTGAATCATGAGTCCGGCATAGAGGAATCCTGTATAGTCGATACCTTCTTCAACAAGTCCATTAATAGTAGGTTTAATTACTTGAGCAATCACTTTTTGTTGTATTTCAGGGTCAATTATAGGCGCCGGAGAGTAGGCACCCATGCCACCAGTATTGGGACCGGTATCCCCGTTATAGGCGGCTTTATGATCCTGGCTTGATGCCAATACTTGAAAATCCTGACCATCCACCATACAAATAAAACTAGCTTCCTCACCCTGCAGGCATTCTTCGATAATAATTCTTTCACCTGCGCCATCAAACAGTTTTCCACAGAGCATTTCGTCTATATACTGTTCAGCTTGAATTCGGTTCTGACAAACAAAAACGCCCTTACCAGCAGCTAGTCCATCAGCTTTTACCACTACCGGGAATTTCTGATGATTAAGAAAATCTTTGGCCTTATCTGAACTAGTAAAGGACTGAAATCTGGCAGTTGGAATATGATGACGGGTCATGAACTCTTTCGAAAATACCTTCGACCCCTCCAGCCTAGATGCAGTCTGCGTTGGTCCAAAACAAAATATTCCAACCTCTCTGAACCGATCGACGATTCCACTAACTAGAGCATTTTCTGGACCAACAATGACTAAATCTACTTGTTCATCAAGCGCAAAACTTACTAGCCCATCAAAATCTGATTCTTTTAAGGGAATATTCGTAGTTTTGTTTTCAAGAGCCGTCCCAGCATTACCGGGAGCAACAAAAACAGCGCAGACATCTGGTGATAATGAGGCTTTCCATGCCAGAGCATGTTCCCGACCTCCTGAACCAATAACAAGGACTTTTTTCAAAAAAATTACCTGACTATCTAATGCCGAAAATGACGTATGCCGGTAAAGACCATGGCAATATCATGTTTGTTGGCTGCTGTAATCACTTCATCATCACGAACCGATCCTCCAGGCTGAATAATTGCCTTGATACCGAATTTTGCGGCATTATCGATAGCATCACGAAACGGGAAAAAAGCATCGGATGACATGACAGCCCCATGAATATCCAGACCTGATTGCTCAGCTTTGATGCCTGCAATTCGTGCAGAATTAACACGACTCATTTGCCCAGCACCGATGCCTAGAGTCATATTATTTGCAGCATAGACTATTGCATTTGACTTGACAAATTTGGCTACTTTCCAAGCAAACAGTAAATCCTGACTCTCTTGCTCAGTTGGTGAGCGTTTGGTTACGCATTCGAGTTTTTCAAACAGTTTTTCATCGGGAGTTTGTATCAGAATGCCCCCACTAACCTTTTTTTGCTCCATCTGTTGAACCAATCGATCAGCATGATTTCTTTCCCCCAATTGAAGCACACGAATGGATGGTTTCGTATTCAGGATATTCAAAGCGCTGGATGTAACTTGAGGTGTAGCGATTACCTCTACAAACTGTCGATCAAGAATGGCTGATGCAGTGTCATGATCAAGTTCACAATTGAGGGCAATAATGCCACCAAAAGCAGATTCTGGGTCTGTCAAATATGCCCGTTCATAGGCATGGAAAATCGAATTTGCTAGAGCAACACCACATGGGTTAGCATGCTTCACAATGACACAAGCAGGTCCTTCGTCAAATTGCAATACACAATTGATTGCAGCGTCTGTATCTGCAATATTATTGTAGGATAGATCTTTACCTTGGAGCAGTTGGGCGGTTGATACTCCTAGTATGGGCTGGTTTGGGTCAATGTAAAAAGCTGCTTTCTGATGTGGATTCTCACCGTATCGCAATGCCTGTTTCAAGACATACCGGGGTTGAAAAATCGAAGCAAAGTCTTGCTGAGAATTTGAGAATTCCGCCTCTAGGTAGCTGGCGATATTCTGATCATATTGACTCGTATATTGAAACACTTTTGCAGCCAGTAATCTGCGGAGATTTTCCGATATTTTGCCAGCGTTCATCTGCATTTCAGACATAACTTCAGCATAATCGGAGATATCCGTTATAACTGTTACATATTGATGATTCTTAGCTGCGGAACGTAACATGGTCGGGCCGCCGATATCGATATTTTCGATAGCATCTTGAAATGTTGAATCTTGCTTGTATATCGTTTTTTCGAATGGATATAGGTTAACAACGACTAGATCAATCTCTGTAATCAGACAACGCTTCATCTCCTCATGATCTTCGTCTCTACGAGATAAGATTCCGCCATGTATTTTCGGGTGTAGGGTTTTGACGCGACCTCCCATAATCTCAGGAAAGCCTGTGTATTCATCAATTCCGATGACTGGAATATTGTGTTGTGCAAGATGTATCCGAGTACCGCCAGTAGAGATGATCTCGATGTTTTGGCTAACCAAAAACTCAGCAAATGGGATCAAGTCAGTCTTATCGGATACGCTGATTAGAGCCCTTGTTATTGGCTTGTTCATTTCACCAGCAGATTTGTTGGGGTTGAAGAATGAAAATCAATCCTTCAGAGCAGTTCATGCTTTTCAAGTTTGCGACGAAGCGTGTTGCGATTAATGCCAAGAATACGAGCGGCTTGTGTTTGATTATTATTTACTCGCTCCATGACTGATTCAAGCAACACTTTTTCGACCTCTCCGAGCACAATACTATACAAATTACACAGCATGCTTTCGTCTGACTGCTCCATGTATTCATCAAGTGCATTCTTGACTTGTTGTTTAATCATTGTCCATAATCGTTTGATTGTAAATCGTTAGTAGGAAAATCTGACCTCAGAGTTTTATTTGCTCAAACACGTAGTAACCCATAAATTATAAACTGTGAATGGACTCCAAATAGCGTTTGGCATAAATTGGATGAAAAAATGTCCGGTTTGTTCCTAACTTTAACTCCATCAGGAAATCATGCAATCAAAAAAGTAGGAACGCAGGCTATGAATGGATCTGTCCCGCATTTTCTGGGTATAAATTCTCTTTATTTATGAAAAATTCTCGATAGATTCCATTGATCATGCTTCACCGACAATATCAACTCGAAAACCATGGGCATTATCATGGGGCTTTGCAAGATCAAGTATGACCGAAAAGAGAGCTCCCGAAGCTATTTTGTTTTCTATATTTTTCGGTAAATATACCGATGCCTGATAGATTCGCTGACCGACAATACGTCCAAATTTATCCCGGAGTGTCAATTGTAATTCTGGGTAAGGTTGTGGATGCTCCGCTTCATTGATCAATTTAAGGCTGATTCTGAAGGCATCAGGATGACTTGGATGTGGTTCAATATTGAAGTGCACAAGATTCAGTTTATCGATATCTTCGAACATGGGTAGTTCGCATTGTATGATTTTGCAAAAGGTGATGAGATAAGGACGATATTTTGTGGTTTGTGCATATTTTGGTACCGCAAAAGCTTCGATTTGCATCACCAGAATTGACAGAAATACAATACTAACTAAGCTCCATACAATGGTTGGAATAGGACTGCCTTTATCTTTAATAAGATCAGTAACATGACTCTTTTGTTTATGCATTCGGTCAAGGTCATGCATATTTGTTGTTGGTGTATCTGGGCGTGCTTTAAATCGCTTTTTTGAAGACTTGCCAGTGAGATTGAATGGTTTTGGAGAACGAGGTTGTTGATCTGTTGATTGTTGTTCAGATTTCTTCGTAAAGGTCTGTTGTTTTGTAGATAATTCAATTTCTCCATTGGATGAAGATTCTTGCTCGAACACACGATTTCGTTCTTTCTTTGAATCTTCGGGTAGAGTTATAGTCGGCTCGCGTAGACTAGTAGATTTTTGCTGTTGTGTTTTGGGATTTGGCCTTGGTTCAATATTTAGATTTAGAGATTCTCTTTGCTCGGATTCAGGCTTGTCAGTACCGGAAGGTTTTTGTTCTGGACTATACCTATTCAGAGAATTGGAATGAGGCGAGATTGAATCTCTTGACCCTTCATTCATGGTTGGAATCTCTACATCCGGGACAAATCGATTTCCAACACGGATAACACGATTGAGATTCGCATCAAACATCTCGCCACAATTTCCGCAAATCACTTTCGAGAGACTTTTGCGCAAAATAAAAACAGAATCACAAAATGGACAGCTACAATAATTCTGATCATCCATCATTAAGTACCGAATTTATACGCGTTATACCAATTATGTTGTAGAGATTCAATTGGATAGCTATAATATTTTAAAATTACTCTTCTCTTCGATCACCGATTAGTGCAATCCAATCTCCGCGTTGAGTAATCGAAAACTCGAATTCATCTTGAAATGCATCAGATACAATCTGGCTCTGATTAGTCAGAACGCCAGAGAGTATCAAACAACCTTGATTGGCAACCAGCTTCTTCAGAACTTGTGCATTCTCAATCAGGGTATTGGGCAGAATATTTGCTATGACTATATCCCCTTTTGATACAGAGTCTATGGAATTCTGAAATTCTTCGAGTTGCACTGCTTTAAATTTCGTTTGAACACGATTCCGATTCGCATTCTGATTGGAGATTTCTACCGCAACATGATCAATATCTACACCAATTGAACACTTGGCTCCTAAACAGCAAGCAACTATACCCAAAATACCACTACCACAGCCGAAATCAATGATACACATATCTTTATCTACTCGGTTTATTAGGGTTTTTAGGCAAAGGTATGTTGTTTCATGACTACCCGTGCCAAATGCAAGACCCGGATCGATATAGACAACATGTCGGTACTGCGTTTTCGGCATTTCCCATTCTGGACCAACCCATAGATCACGATTAATTGTGGTGGGTTGAATATATTTTTTCCATTCTTCGTTCCAGTTTTTTGTCGGTAAATGACAAAACTTTTGAGAATCACTGAGAGGAAATCTCTTAAGTTTCAATTCCATTTTCTGGATCAATTCAGAATCAAGAGTTTTCGAATCGAATAGAGCAGAAAGTCTCATGACCTGCCAAGTTGAGTCACATTGGTTTTCTTCAAGAAACATTTGGTGTTCGGTTTCTTCAATTGTGATGGAACACGCTCCTGCCTGAACCAACATTTCCTCAATCTGGTTCGAATAAATTCTGGGTGTTAGGCGAGAAAATTCGAGGTAATTAGTCAACGTTAAGATGGTGTTTCAGAAAGTTTATATCACATTGTCCACGTTGGAAATTTGGATTGTTGAGAATCGATTGATGCATTGGTATATTGGTCTTAATTCCTTCGACCTGCATTTCCTGCAATGCACCCGACATTCTAGCCATAGCCTCTTTCCGATCACGTCCATGGGTGATCACTTTCCCAATCATTGAGTCATAAAACGGGGGCACGTTGTAATTTGTATAAGCATGTGAATCCACCCTTACCCCCGGGCCCCCCGGTATATGTATGCGAGTGATTTGACCTGGCGATGGTGTAAACGTTTCAGAGTCTTCTGCATTGATTCGGCACTCGATCGCATGTCCTGTAAAGCTTACATCTTCCTGTCTAAATTGGATTTCACATCCATCTGCAACGAGAATTTGCTCTTGTACAAGATCAATACCCGTTACTAACTCCGTCACCGGATGCTCTACTTGGATTCGGGTATTCATTTCAATAAAATAAAACTGGCCATCCTGAAACAGAAATTCAAAAGTTCCGACTCCCTTATAGTGCATCTGTTTGCAAGCATTTAGACAAATTTCGCCAATTTGCGTTCGTTGTTCGCTAGACAGTCCAGGCGATGGAGATTCTTCGATTACCTTCTGATATCGTCTCTGGATTGAACAGTCTCGATCTCCCAGATACAGTATGTTCCCGTGCATATCAGCGAGAATCTGGATTTCAATATGTCGTGGAGTTTCAAGGTAACGTTCAATGTACAGTGAACCATTGCCGAAAGCGGATAACGCTTCTTTTGAAGTTAGCTCAACTGCCTCAATTAAATCCTGTTCGCGCAGTACCTGACGCATACCTTTACCTCCCCCGCCCCCACTGGCCTTCAGCAACAAGGGGTAACCAATCTGTTGGGCAAGAGTGATTAGTTCATCCTGATTTCGAGGAATTGATCCATTGGATCCGGGAATACAGGGTACACCCATACTTTGCATAGTGTTGATTGCGGTGATTTTATCGCCCATAATGCGAATCGTTTCTGGGTCCGGCCCCACGAATATGAAATTGCTCTCTTTTACTTGTTCCGCAAAATCAGCATTTTCCGATAGGAATCCATATCCAGGGTGAATGGCATTTGCATCTGTGACTTCTGCAGCTGCAATCACGGCTGCCACATTTAGATAACTTTCACGAGCTGGTGGTGGACCAATACAAACAGACTCATCTGCAAGACGCACATACTTCGCATCATGATCAGCCTCTGAATGTAGTGCGACAGTCAGAATGCCCAATTGTCGACAAGCTCTTAGAATGCGAAGCGCAATTTCCCCTCGATTTGCTATAACTAGCTTACGAATCCGGCGTTCCATGGTCGGATTACTCAAATCAATTAGCTTGGATCGATGATGAAGAGTGTTTCACCATACTCAACAGGATCACCCGAGGACTTCAGAACAGAAATTACGATCCCTGCAATATCACTTTTCACTTGATTGAACGTTTTCATTGCTTCCAAAATACAAAGCGTATCATCTGTATTAACGACCGAACCGACCTGCACAAATGGCTCAGCATCTGGTTCAGACGAAGCAAAGAATGTACCAACCATGGGAGAAGTGACCGCAACCCCATGGCTTTTTTCTTCACTCGGGGCAATGTCCGCATTTGGTGTCTGGGAAACTATGTTGTGACTGTGGGCAGGTGAGACCAAGCCTTGATTGGCATCCCCCGCTCTACTGAGTCGGATTGTGTCATCGCCTTGCTTGATCTCTAACTCACTTAACTTTGATTTTTCGAGTAAATCGATGAGTTTTTTTATCTTCC
The DNA here is from genome assembly GCA_026708585.1 of Gammaproteobacteria bacterium. Classification (GTDB taxonomy): domain Bacteria; phylum Pseudomonadota; class Gammaproteobacteria; order Arenicellales; family Poriferihabitantaceae; genus Poriferihabitans. The sequence continues at coordinate 1,421 of JAPOUQ010000029.1, read as the reverse complement.
TTAGGTCCATAACTAGCGTGCGTCAAATATATCCTCAATATTGTCAGGGCCAGCAGTTCCTAGACAGATGAATTGCAAGGCAAAAATATACCCAAGCACTCCCATACCAACGATGACTGAAATCGCTACGTCTGAAAGATAGGATTTGTGTCGAAACTTCTCCCGTGAAAAAGTATTTGATATATGCACCTCTATAAAAGGCATATCGGTCGCTAAAAATGCATCACGTAATGCGATGCTGGTATGAGTATAGGCGCCCGGATTAATGATAATGAATTCGACTTGTTCCTCATCTGCCTGGTGAATCCATTCCACCAGTTGACCTTCAGAATTCGACTGTTTGCATTCGATGGCAATATTGAACTTTTTGGCTTCATCAAGCAGTATATCTTCCAGTTCATTCAGCGATATTTCACCGTAAAACTCCGGCTCGCGACCCCCTAGCAGGTTCAAATTAGGGCCGTTTAAGACTAGCAACTTACGCATGATTGTTCTCTGTGACTTTTTTGTAAATTATCGCAAATTAACACCTGAAAATCCACATGCAGGAGCAATTCTATTTCTTCAATCGTACCGATAACAAGCTGGCATTGAATGCGATTCGGCGGCAAACATGCTCCGATTATGAATTTTGCATTCCAAGAAACTTGCATACACTAGATCGGCAATGCTGTCGTGTATTTCATTTGCTCCATTGCAAAGGTGGAAGTTACGTCGGTCAAGTCAATCCTGCTGATAATCTTTTTGTACAAACTGTCAAATTCGGCAATGCTTGGAACAACAGCCCGTAAAAGATAGTCTACTTCACCACTCATTCGATAAACCTCCATGATTTCTGGAATATCCGACATTTCAAATGCAAATTTTTCGGTCCAAGCCATATTATGCTGGTCCGTCTTGATTGCGATAAAAACCGTAACAGCTGCCCCTATCATCTGTTGATCCAATAATGCAACATTAGCACGTATTACTCCGCTTTCGGTGAGACTTCGGATTCGCTTCCAGCACGGTGTGGGTGACAAATTTACCCGTTTCGACAACTCCTTTATCGACATACTCGAATCTCGCTGCAAATAATATAATATTTTTCTATTCGGCTCATCTAAATAATAATTTTCTACTTTATTCATAATTATAATAATTAATTCTACAAAATAGTGATTTTAGCATGAAAATAATAATTATTTTCTTTTTTATATTGCATTGCATCATATTAATACCATAATATTGTTTTGATTTATCGAACGTAGAACCTGTAAAGAGTAATGTATCAAGCCGATTTATTTGAAAAAGAGTTTTATCAGTCACGAGCAGATCAATTTGCAAATCAAGTTACACGCTATCTTGATGGAAAATTGGAGGCAGACGTGTTTCAGCAATTGCGATTACGTAATGGCTTGTATGTCGAGCGCTATTCTCCA
>JAPOUQ010000035.1 GCA_026708585.1 Gammaproteobacteria bacterium | reverse complement strand
TTCGCTTCATGGATATACTCCTTTTTAATCAAGTGGTTGCATCTGTCCCATTGTAGCACAAAACCTGCTTATGATTAGTGGTAATTAGGAATACTTTTGGTTGGTCATTCTGCAGGAGGTCATCTAGCAACGGTTATGCAAACTCAAGATTGGTCAGAACTTATGCCTGCGATGTCAGACAACCCGATACAAGCAATTGTATCGATCAGTGGTCTATATTGGCTTGTACCTCTGTGTCAGACATCCCTGAATGAAAATTTAAATCTCGACAAACGAACTGCAAAAATAGTAAGTCCAACTGAAATGAAACCGAATGAATCGGTGCCAATAACAATGGTGTTTGGTGATCAAGAAGGACTGGAGTTTACAAGACAATGCAACATGCTCCAAATGGCCTGGGAATCTTTTGGTGTTCCCATAACTCGCCATAAAGAAGACAATGCAGATCATTTCGATGTGGTTGACCACATCGCGGATGATAAGAGTCAATTATTTCAACTGATCAGGCAACTTGCTAACTAACCGAATTATCACACACTTAAAGTAAAGCCGTTTAAAGCAAAAAGAGTTAGCATTTCAATCGTTTTTATACAAAATTCTATTGCATAGAATCTCGTTCAGAAACTGATATAAATTATTTAATTTTGCTCAGTTTTTTAACTTTACAGAGTCAAATGCCTTTTGCGACCTCAAGCAGCGCACTCAAATAAATTACCAAACTTATATCGATTTACTTGCAATCGATGTGGCTATAATCTGATTACGTAACGGTGATCGTCTAAACTCGTGATGTAGGCCGTTATATGAATAGTCCATTGACTGGACTCTCTGTATCCCTTGTTACAACCACAGACATGAACAGGCCGAATCTATTATTGTTACGTTTTGCAGTCCTTAATATTCTGGCATTGTCTCTAGTGATTGTTGGTGCCATGGAAGGGTGGATTCATCGAATTATTGAAGCTGATGTAACCCGAATTAGTATTTTGATTGCGGTTTTGTTCATTATTGGTTGGTCAATATGTACTTATCACATACATCGATGTACAGGGGAGATGAAACGCTTATCAGCTAGCAAATCAAAATCAACCGAGATATATCAGATATATTTTGTAGCGTTGGAAAATACCTCAGCCGATGCAAGGATGACCATATCAGAATGCCTGCGATCTAGACTATATTCAAGAATTAGTATAGTGCGCTTGATTGCAAATAATCTTGTCATTTTCGGATTGATCGGCACGGTTATTGGCTTTGTTATTGCGCTTTCCGGTGTGGATGCGAATAAAGTAGCCGATGCAGCATCAATCGGTCCCATGATCACTACTCTTATCCAAGGCATGTCGGTTGCGCTCTATACCACTTTGGTAGGGGCGATCCTACATGTGTGGTTAATTATGTGTTATCAGATTTTGGCAGTAGGTACAGTCAGTCTTGTCAATGCGATTATTGAATACACCTACCTGCACCCGGAACAGGAAAATGTTCAAAACACCTCACAATAATGTTGAATCCTTACGATGATCCCACCAACCCCGGCGATACATTGTTTCGGGATGTGCTAAGTCTTGCCTTACTTGGATTTCTTGCTGTCATCGTATTATTGCTTCCTCATCTAATAACTGAGCAAGGTAATAAGTCCACGGCTGTAGAAGTGAGTGGTGATGTGGTGGTTCAATTGACCTGGCCTCCAGAAATGGATGCTGACATGGATCTCTGGGTTCAAGCTCCTGGTGATATTTCAGTTGGTTATTCCAACAAAGGTGGAAAAATTTTCAATCTACTACGCGATGATCTTGGCAACAAGTTCGATTTATCCAGCGTTAACCATGAAAGTGCCTATAGCAGGGGATTTGCCCGAGGTGAATATGTCGTAAACGTACATGCATATCGAATCGACCCGAACTATCCACCACCATTTACGGTTGAAGTTCTCGTCAGCACAAAAACCACAAAAAACGATGAAACACAAGTAAAGCCAATCGTATTTACACGAGCGCTAATCAGACGCCAGGGTCATGAAGTAACAGCGGCTCGTTTTAGCCTGAAAGAAAATGGAGAAATGATCGAAAACAGCATTCATAGCCTATTCAAACCACTTCGTCAAATAGGAGCGAAGTAAATCGAATGGAAAACCTTCCGATACTCTATCTCTTGCATATCAGCCTAACTGGATTGTTAGTTGTCATTGCGATCTGGTCAAGGCGTGCAATCGGACCGAGAATTGCATCAGTTGTAGTCTTGTTTGCATTGGTATTGATCGGCTATTTTTCTCTGCTGAATCTATTAGGGCGACCACAACCAATTGAGCATGCATCTTTTGAGGGTTCTGAACAAGATGCAACAGTCCTTGCGACGAGTATTGATGAGGGAAAGGCAATATATCTATGGCTTCGTATTCCTGGAATAAACCAACCCCGTTACTATCGTATGAACTGGGATCATGAAGTTGCAACATCATTGAAACGAGCGATCGATCAGTCCTTGCGTGACAATACATCAATCCAGTTAAATCTGGAATATGAAACTTCTCTTGAAAATCGTCAAATGCCGAAATTTTACAATTTACCGCAACCCCGTTTGCCAATGAAACCGCCACCAGAAGTGTTCGAATACCGAAACCCTGATAGCCCCATATGAATAGGAAGAATCAAAGCATCGATAGATCAGGCTTTTGCTTATCAACCTTTTGTTCGATCATGTAAAGGCACCATTGTTGAATCCTGTTCGCGCTAGCATCTTGGCAATGCCCGAAATGATGAGAGGCATATTATGGATGATCTTTTCTGGATTCATGTTCGTGCTGGTTGGTGTACTCATAAAGTTGATGGAATCCGGTTTACCGGCCATTCAAAGCGCATTCCTTCGTTATGTGTTTGGTTTGATCATCATCCTCCCACTATTCAGACGAATTCAATGGAATACCATTACAAGACCGATTCTTGGTCTGTATTCACTACGGTCCATTTTCCATGGATTTGCAGTAATGTTGTGGTTTTTTGCAATGGCGACCATTCCACTAGCTGAAGTCACGGCGATTGCATACAGTCTTCCTATCTATACGACAATCGGGGCAGTACTGGTGTTCAAGGAGAAAATACGCATACGGAGAATCATGGCAGTAGTCATTGGATTTATTGGAACATTGATTATTCTGCGTCCGGGTTTGGTAGAAATTTCATTGGGCTCGCTCGCCCAAGTAGCTGCTGCGATTGGCTTTGCAGGCTCATTTCTGATTGCCAAAAAACTAGTTTCTGTAGAAGCCCCGACCAATATTCTGTTCATGTTGACAGCGGGATGTGGCCTAGCGTTATTGCCGGCTGCATTAGCAGTTTGGGTTACTCCGTCATTGACCGATACAATCATCTTGATAATCATCGCTTCTCTAGCAACCCTTGGCCATCATTCGATAACCAAAGCCCTCATAGCAGCTCCGTTGACGGCGACACAACCGTTTATTTTCGTACAGATGATCTGGGCAATTGGGTTTGGTTACATCCTGTTTGATGAAACACCTGATATCTGGGTTATTGTCGGGGGATTCACCATCATCGCCTCAACCACCTATCTAGCGCATCGAGAAATTGTTGCACAGAAAAAACGGGAACTTTTTGAATCATGAATAACCAATCCGAACATCAAGCAAGTATGATTAGTGGGACTATAATTTTTATTGGATCAGGCTGCAGGTTGTGATCTTGTCCATCGGTTATACATAAATCCAAATCGTGGTATTTTATTGATAGAAATCGGATTCGATTCCTGCCGTTTTTTATCGATTTATATACCAATTTATTATTCTCGGTCCTTCCATGATGAGAGATAAACTGGAAGTTTTCGACAATAGGTATGCCTGAACTTAATGTCCGAAAAAGTTATTGGACGGGAGGAAAGGCCTTGGTGGGAAGAGGTTCAGATTCAATCAATGTCATAGACTTTTGTTATGGTTAAGGAAAAGACTATCATGAATAGATGCATTGGGTACTGAAGGGTAGGGACTGTCAAAAGTTCAGTAATACTCCGAAAAGATTGCATATTTACTCTAATCAAACAGTCCATTAGGAAGCAAGAATGAACGAATTACCATCAACTAGCCGAGCAAAAAGCACACGAGTTATACCAGTATTTCTTTGCTAGATGTGCAGTGAGATGGGATTCGTTCGGGAGGCGATTAAAACGCCAAAACCCCTAATTAACGTAGGATTTCATCAGATCAATTTTTCAAAGCGTCTGCAAAGATCATCTTATATTGTTTGCTTAAACAATGAAATCAAACGAAAAAACCTGAAAATCTCAACCAATGCAGAAGTCTCAAAAATTATTAGCCAAAGATCAAAACTTTTTCGGCGTTTGGTATCTACAGCATGGTTCACTCCAGTTCTTCCGTCCGAAAATAACAATGCCATAGCAATCACAGTCGACGGAAGGGTTTTGATCGTGTTCTCGCTGAAACACATTGATCATGCTCGTTGAAAAATATGCCGCTTTAGTGATATGGTAATATACAACCTCAAAAAAATCGTAATGATCGTTGAATTCTTGGGAATGGTGTTATTGCACGATGATTTACGCTCAATGGAAAAACCGTAAACATACTCGTAAAATTTTCCTGATTTAATTCTGAAAATCGTTGATTTAGTATGATATCGAAAACTGAGTTTACACAAGAAAAAGTCGTTGTTGCGGTCTCCGTAGGATTATTTATTCTTTTCTCTTTCTTGCTCAGTGGTTTCTTTTCAGCATCAAATCTAATCGGGCTCATTCGCAATATTTCTATTTTGGGAATTCTTGGCGTTGGGATGGGAATTGTCATCATCGGGCGTGGAATAGATTTGTCAATGGTGTCGATTCTGGCTATCTCAGCAGCATTCTTCATTGAAATGTTAAATGCCGGTATCCCCTTAACGGGGAGTTTTTTTATTGCTCTTTGTTTTGTTCTATTGATCGGAATTGTCAATGGTGTACTGATTGCTTACGGAGAAATTCCACCAATATTTGCAACCTTGGCTATGGGACTGTTTGTATATGGATACGGTCGTTCTCAGATCATGAGTGCTGATGTGGCCTATGTACCTGATGAATATACTGATTTGCTCGATCTTGGAACACTCAAACCACTTGGTGTACCAATCGAAGTGTATATATTCGTAGCAGTCTGTATCGTTGCTTGGTTCTTTTTACGAAAAACCAAATATGGACACTACACCTATTATATTGGTGATAATTACGAAGCGGCTAGGAACGTGGGCATTCCGGTTCGTCCTATGATTGTATTACAGTATGCCTTATCCGCACTCTTTGCTGCGATTGCTGGTGCGATTGTAGCTGGTACTATACTCAGCCTAAATACAAGAATTGTTAATTCAACGCTACTTTACGATGTCATTCTGATCGTAGTTTTGGGGGGGATCGGACTAAGTGGCGGCAAGGGTGGAGTATCGAACGTCATTTTTGGGGCCTTACTGATTGGAATTCTAGTAAATGGCATGACGATCATGGATTTGGAACAAACTCATCAAAATTTGATCAAGGCACTGATCTTGTTGGTCGTAGTCATTCTTGATACGATATTTAATCAGCGAAATGAACAAACTGAAAAGCAAGGTGATATCTAGTGCTTCCATAAATTAATAAATTATCGAACTTAAACAATTTGGAGATTATTATGAAATTCTTTACCAAACATCTGACGAAAATAATTGTCGCTACGATGATGCTTATAAGCCCTTTGATGGTTATCGCGCAGGAAGATCCCGGTCCTGAAATATCGAATAAAGCACTGGAAGGCAAACGAGTCGTACTGATGCCCATGGCTATGGGCTTTGACCTTGCTCAGGGCTGGGCCCACTACATCGGCAGAGAGGTACGGTACTGGGGTGGTATCTTTGAGACCCGTGATCCTAACTGGAGTGTTGAGGCTGGTTCTCAAGCACTAACCGACGTAATTGCAAGTAGGCCAGATGTAATTATTGTTCATAATCCAGATCTTCGCTCGTACGTCAAACTATTCAAACGGGCTCAAGAAGCTGGAATTTATGTTATACAAATTGATAACCGAAGTGCTTTCAATACCGATGCGTTTATCGGCAGTAACTGGGAAAAACTCGGTGAGTTAGAAGCGACAGCAGCCCTGCGTTTTTGTGGCGAGGGAACATCAGGGAAAATTGGATTGATCCAAGGAGAGCAGGTGAATGCTTCAAGCATTGATCAATATAATGGAATCATGAATATCATTGATGCGAATGATTCTGTAGAGGTTGTCTCAAAACCCTATTCGGGATGGGATGCGACCAAAGCCCAAGAGGTCACGACTACGATGTTGCAGCAACACCCAGATCTTTGTGCAATTATTGACTTTTGGGATGGTACTGCAACTGGAACTGCTGCCGCTATACGAGCTGCAGGCAAAACTGGTCAGGTTAGATTGATTACAACAGGTGGGGGTGAAGAAGTTGCTTGTAAAATGCTAAATGAAGGCACGATTGACGCAATTGTCTCGACTGAAATACCCAAACAGTCACAAGCAATCAATGCCACCATCAAAACCCTGCTACAAAGTGGTATGCCTGCCGGAACCATGCAACTCTTTCTATATACGCATGAAGTTGTAACTACGAAAGATGACATTTATCCAGGCTTCTGCTGGAGTCTTGAGAAAAACGCAGCTGATACTCGCGATAATACTTAATTCAAATCAAACAGTGTCCGGTTTCCTCTCGAAATCGGGCACTGGCTGATCTGACCATTTGAGCTCTACAAATTGCATGAGCAGAGTGGTGATGGTTACATATGGAATTTTGCAAATTTCGTTCAGCATTCGATTACTTTCATTTCTAATCCCCCTAAAAAATCAAGATAGATAATGCGCTCAAAAATAAATCTGAGCAAGCTGCGCTATAACTATATCCCCGATCACATTCTGGGTGAAATCCTGACCAAACGATGGGCAGATAACATCGTTCCAATTACAGTGTTTGTAATCACTGTTGTGATATTAACAAACCTGATCCCGGGATTTCTATCGCCGCAAAGTTTGAGCGATGCTGGTCGACAAATGGGGGAATTCCTGATCATCGTATGTGGTGTTTCTATCGTGATGATTGCTGGGGGAATTGATCTAAGTGTTGGGTCAATTTATGCGATTTGTGCATTAATCGCAGTAGCAGTAGTCAATCTTCTGGAGTGGCCTATTCCAATTGCGCTAATGATCTCAGTTCTGGTTGGTGCCTCATTTGGTGCAGTGAATGGATATTTGATTGGTTATCTCAAACTTCGAGCCTTTCTTACTACTCTAATCACTTTCGTCATCGGCCGTGCAATTTACGACATCGCATTGGATTATCTTGGTACTCCTATCCAACTGTCATGGGTTGACTCTGCACTATGGGATTTTATTGGTGATGGCTCCGTCGGTTTGATTCCGGTCAGTTTTATCTTTGCAACGGCAGTCCTTGTAATTGCTCATATTTTTATTAGTCGCTCACGTCGAGGTTGGCATATCAGTGCGATTGGTGGTTCACGTCGTTCCGCATTCAATACCGGGATTAATGTAAAGAAAGTCGTTTGTTCGACGTATATCATTTCTGGTGCTTGTTGCGGAATTTCGGGTTTTCTTTTTGGGGCTAGATTAAATGGAACAGGTCCGGGTACTGGAATTGGGATGGAAATTCTGGTTCTTACAGCTTGTGTGGTTGGGGGTATCAGTCTGGGAGGAGGTCGTGGCTCCATTGCGAAAGGAGTCCTTGGTGGCTTGATTGTTTTGACCATCAATAATAGTCTGATACGGATGGGCTATCACAGCGGCACCAATCAGATGGTTCTTGGAATTATGCTGACGCTCGCCGTGATTCTGGATATCCGATGGCTTAGAAATCGTCACAAGGTACTGGATAAGGTGTATGTTGCACCTGTTTATACATCTATGAATGAGCCTATATCAGCACTGCCCAAAGATAAGACCGCTTATGCATTGAACTCTCGATTATCCGAAACGGAATTGATCGGAGCGGGCGAAGTTGAAGGTCCTGAGGACGTTATTCTGGATAATAATGATCATCTTTATTGCGGTTCGAGACATGGGGATATTGTTCGGTTCTTCGCACCAGATTATAAGGAATGGGAAGTATTTGTACATATTGGAGGATTTCCTCTCGGTCTCGCCTTTGATCAAGATCAAACACTCATGATATGCGTAGGTGCGATGGGGCTGTATTCAGTCACACCAGATCGGGAAGTTAAGAGACTGAGCGCCGAAACCAATCGATCCTATCTTTCGATTATTGATGACGCTCGATTACGAGACCCTAACGATCTTGATATCGGCTCGGATGGAAAAATTTATTTTACGGATTCAACCACTCGCTACGACGCACATGAATGGGCGATTGATAGTGTTGAAAACCGTCCAACTGGACGAGTATTAGTTTATGACCCGAAAACCCAAAAGACCCGAACTCTTCTCCGACGACTGAATTATCCAAATGGGGTCTGTATGGCCCACGATGGAGAGTCTTTTTTCTTTGCCGAATCCTGGGAGTGTCGAGTCAATCGATACTGGTATCGAGGTGCTCGCAAAGGCCAAATGGAAACTGTGATCCGAGATATGCCCGGGTATCCTGACAATATTAACCGTGCGTCTGATGGTTGCTATTGGATGGCTTGGCTTGGTATGCGTACACCCACCTATGATTTGATACTAAAAATGCCGGGGACAAGGCGACGAATGACACGTCAACTACCTCAGGATGACTGGCTTTTTCCAAATATCAATACTGGAGGAATCGTAAAGTTTGATGAAACAGGAAACATTGTTGAGGCACTCGGTGACCTAGGTGGCAAACATCATCCTATGGTAACCTCAATGCGAGAGCATAAAGGGTACCTGTATGTTGGTGGCATACTTAATAATCGGATCGGTAAATTCAAATTGCATTCAGCTGATCAAAACTGGACCAGCAATGGATCATATTGGGGTAACTGAGATTGATTATTGATGAGTTTTTTGATCGTTTTCTGGAACGCATCCGCACCAAGGCCATTGTCGTTCCTCCTCTCGATGGTGCAATGCGCCCAAATAACATTTTGGATGAAAGTAATGTCATTCGAAACAATATAGATCGACCTGATAATCTGATCGCTATTGGTCAGGAACTATGGTTTTCTTCCAAAAACCGTTTACTCAAGCTGAATATATCTGCTGATTTTGACATTGAATTGGTTTCGGAGTTCGAGTCCAATATCGCCTGTATCGCAAGCAACTCTAATCACAATTTAGCAATCGGTCTTGAAGATGGAAAACTATTCACCGGACAGATAAATAACCAGACCCTAGAAGAGTTAACAGAGCAGGAAAATGTGCAATGCCCAACTGCAATGACCTTCACCCACGAAGGTAGTTTGCTTATTTGTCAGGGCTCCAAAAATATCCAAATTTCGTCAGAAATGACGCGAGATTTGATGCAACATGGTCGATCCGGTTCGGTATGGATGCATGATTTTAAAACAGAAAAACGATCGTGTATCCTAAAGGATCTATGCTACCCATACGGCATCGTTGCACTCTCGAAATGCGATGAGATTCTGATTTCAGAATGCTGGAAACATCAAATCATCAAGTTTTCATTAAAAGGTACAGATAAGCCTGTACCTGTTTTCAGTGATATTCCAGGCTATCCTGCTCGAATAATTGAGCTAAATGACTCTGAATTTATGTTATGTGTTTTTGCGCCAAGAAATCGCCTTATTGAATTCGTGTTGCGCGAGCATGAGTTTCGCAAGCAAATGGTTGACACCATTGATCCAGAATACTGGATTGCGCCGACCTTAAGGAGTACACATGGTTTTTTAGCACCCTTACAACAAGGAGGTGTCAAGGTTATGGGTATTCACAAACCATGGGCTCCGTCTTTATCGTATGGTATGATGGTTCAGCTAGACCAAAATCAATCTCCAGTTAAGAGTTATCACAGCCGCGCAAATGGCCATCGTCATGGGATCACCAGTTGTTGCCAGATGGGCAATCGGATATTTGCAACATCCAAGGGTGATGACTGTATAGTTGAGCTGCTCATCAATGCTCGGAGGGAGTCGTGACCACTGTGTTAAGAATGGAAAAAATCTCTAAGGAATATCGAGGAGTAAAAGCGGTACAGGCTGTCGATTTTGATCTGGAGCAGGGGGAACTACACTCTATTCTTGGTGAAAATGGCGCTGGAAAATCTACCCTAACAAAACTAATGGCTGGAGTTATTGAGCCATCAAGTGGAGAAATCTTTGTCAATAATCAGAAGGTTGAATTTCAGAGTCCCTCCGAGGCTCTAAATATGGGAATCGCAATGGTTTTTCAGGAAACCAGTCTAGTACCCTCCATGACCGTTGCTCAGAATCTATTTTTAGGGAATGAGAGATTTTTGAATAGCCTAAGGCGGATCAATATTCAGGCTCAGCAGTTCCTCCAATCCTTGAATTTTACCGTCAGTCCGACTGCGTTGGTAATGTCTTTGGGAGCAGCACAGCGACAGATGCTTGAAATTGCAAGGGCGGTCAGGCTGAATGCCAATATTTTGATTTTTGATGAACCAACCGCATCCCTAACACCCGAAGAAAAGAAACACCTATTTTCATTAATTCAACGTTTGCAAAAAAGCGGTGTTTCGGTAATTTTCATATCACATGCTCTTGAAGAGTCGCTGCAAATTAGCGATCGGATCACTGTTTTACGCGATGGTGAAAAAATTTTTACGAAACCTACCCACGACCTAGATCGGAATAAGGTAGTTCAAGCAATGATTGGCCGGAGTTTATCTTACTCAATTGGCCAGACTAGAAAGCAGCAGGATATCCGTTTATCAGGAAAGAAAATCTTAAGTGTTCAGGGCTTGTCGATGGGTAATCTTGTCAAGAATAATTCGTTCTCGGTGTTTTCTGGACAAGTTACGACAATTTTTGGATTGGTGGGTTCAGGTCGAACCGAAACCGCAAAAATAATTTCTGGAATTTATAAACGTGATTTCGCTCGAGGAGGACAGGTTGACTTTCAAGGCAGAACAATTCGTTATCGCGTCCCGAGTAAGGCTGTGTCCGATGGGATTGTGTATGTCACTGAGGATAGAAAAAATGAAGGATTTTTCGATAAAATGACAGTTGGTGAGAACTTATATTCCGGTTATCTTTCATCTAAAACCCATAACGGATTATCCGTCAGTATGCGAGAGATGAGAGATATTTCCAAATTATGGATTGAGAAAGTCTCAATTAAGGCAATCAACGATAATGCGAATGTTGTTGAATTATCCGGTGGTAATCAGCAAAAGACCGTCATTGGAAAAACCTTAATTCAGAAACCTGAACTCTGTTTTTTTGATGAGCCGACCCGAGGGGTTGATGTCTCTGCGATTGATGAGATCCATGAGTTAATTGGTAATCTTGCAGATTCAGGTCTGGCAGTCATAGTGATTTCTTCTTATCTACCAGAGGTTCGAAAAATTTCTGACCGGATTCTGGTTTGTAGGCAAGGGAGAATTGTCGAAGAATTTTCACCTGCCAATGTTTCAGACAAAGATATTATGTTTGCGGCTGTTCACTAATTCTTCGACTTTGAATGAAGTCATAATCATTCTCGGTCGTGATCTCCCGTGCCATTAGTCAACTCAAGTGTTTGTTCTACAGTTGTCTGTTCCTTTCAATGAATTTATGTACGGAATTGGTAAGCGTCACGAAATCCGACCGCTCTTGAGTGTCTCGCGAACCATACTTCGAAATCAGTGAATGTAATTTCACTTGTTTGTGGCACCTGAATAGACTCAAGAAATTCGGTATAGGACAGAAAATTTGCCTCCTGTTCCTCATTTTTATAGTTGAGTCCATAGTACGATTCGCTAGATTTATCGACAAGATAAGGCGAACGTGTGACATACAGTACATTCCCTTCAGCTTGCTTGTGTTTCTCAAGAGTTAGAATGTTTTACCGCTACCAGCAGAACCAATAATAATAAAAGGTGGCTTCAGGTTGTATGTATCATGTTGAACATCATCGAAGAAAATTATTTTGTCGAGAACATGGAAGGTATTATGTTTTTCATTTACATAAACAAGTTCTTCAGGTTCATGAGCAGAATCAATTCGCACTACGGGCAATGCTGTTTCATCGACTTGAACATCGTGCGCAAGAAAGCGCGATTTGTCATAATTATGGTTAGGAATGAATTCTAGAATCAGGATAAATGTTTCTCGATTATGGCGCGCGAACGAAAACAAAAGCCGATTATTTCGATCGAGTCGTGCACGAAACAGGTTTTTTCCAACCTGCGTACATCCACAGATTGGGATTCGCCAGATTCAAGTTGATTCTTTTCCTGAAATTGGGTATTCGCTGTGCGTTAAGATTCTGATAAAGTAATGTTTTCAAAGTAGCATTCTGCAGCCATATAATCGATAGATGAAGTAATTTGCTTCGTATTTGTATCCAGTCTACGATCACTTATCATCGATTAGGCCTGTTACTCTCGCAGGATTAACCGGTTACTGTTGTCGTAAATAGATGACAATATGGGTCGTAAATCACTTATGGTTATTCTATTGGCTTCAATCATGGATTGTCCAGTTCTTACCTAGAAATTGCCACTTTTTCGGCTGAAATTAGCATTGCCGATAACAAAGTAAAAATGATGAATATGTAGATATTTGCTGATGATACATCGATTATTTATAAGAAAATTTAGATACATTATGCTTTAATCTGCCTACATTGGTTCAAATCTCAAGAGTTACCCACCCCCTAATCGCTTCTTATCTTGAGTAATATGGAGAGAGATATTATGAGATGATCGGTTTATTGGTTTCGATAACCCAAATATGTCTAGTTGTATGAGAGGATTCAAATTCCAGAAGATCAAGGGTCTGTATGAAGATAACGATTATCGATTTTCGATTATCTCAGTGCTGATTTTTTGATTATCAGAAGACAATATACTCTGACACATCTCAAGATGGAGTCTCCCACCAGGACTATATGGATGTGCTTCTAACACATCCATATTCATCTCTATACCCAGCCCGGGTTCTGTTGACGCAATAATATATCCATCTTGCCACTCGGGTTGTCGGGTCAAGATTCGTTCATGGAAATCTGTCTGAATTGTCTCAAGAATCAGAAATGCTGGACAGCTAATCGCAACATGAACAGCAGCCGCATGAGCAATTGGACCACAATATATGTGCGGTGCAATTTGAGCATTGAATATTTCACAAAGCATGGCTATTTTTTTGGTCTCCCAAATCCCACCACTACGACCAATATCTGGTTGGAGTATGGATACGCCCGCCCTCAGGCATTGGTAAAATTCCTGTTTGGTAGTTAATCGCTCACCAGTTGCGATGGGTATTGATGTGGATTGGGCAATCTGACGAAACGCATCCATTTGATCTGGAGGGCAGGGTTCTTCTATCCACAATGGATCATATGGTTCCAACCGTTTCGCTAAGCGTATGGCTGAAGATGTGGTCATCTGACCATGTGTACCAAACAGAATATCTGCCTGATTACCAATTGTTTCTCGTATCATTCGAACATTTTGTTCACAGCGATCTAGTTCATAAAGAGATAATTCTCGACCACCTTGAATACCGTAAGGACCCGCTGGATCCTGCTTGATTGCAGTGAATCCGGAATGTAAATATTCCATAGCTCGTTGTGCAGCGGCTTCTGGATTATGATAAACATCATGTTCAGCACTCAAAGGATTTCCATTGGGATCTGTATATTTTGGATAAAGATAGGTGTAGGTCCTTAGTTTTTCATGAAATTTTCCACCTAACAGGTTGTAGACTGGTTGGTCAAGCGCTTTTCCGAGGATATCCCAAATCGCAATTTCTATACCGCTAAAAACACCCATCATGGAAATGTCTGGTCGTTGCGTGAATCCTGCTGAATAGACTCGACGAAACAGTAATTCGACATTGAACGGACTTTCACCTTCAAGAAACCGAGCAAAGGTATCTTCAATCATTTGGCACGCAATATTGCCAGATACGGGAATTCCATAACACTCCCCAAGGCCAGAGATACCATTATCGGTAGTAACTCGTACGATGACCCAAAATGAACCGCCAATGCCTGTTGGGGGAACTGTCACCCATGTTTCTATGTCCTTCAGTTTCATTTTTTTGCGATTTGAGATTGACAAATACGAACGATACCATGATCATGAGAAAAATTGAAAACGAACTCAACATATCAAGATCCCAGCAATTACTGATTTCAAATGTCAATCAATCAAAACCAAGATCGTATCGACAAGACGGATGTCGTTGTCATTGGCGGTGGAATTATTGGTACAGCAACCGCCTGGAATCTGGCAAAAAGAAACAAGCGGGTAAAATTATTTGAAAAGGGCAGTTTGGCTGGCGAGCAGTCTAGCCGGAATTGGGGTTCTATACGCTCTCAAAGACGATCAGCTGCAGAGTTTCCAATTATGTTGGAGGGCATTCGAATTTGGGAAACTCTGGAAAATGATCTCAAGGCAGATCTAGATTGGCGTCAGGAGGGTCATATTCGACTCTGTTATAGTCAGAAAATGCTTGAATGGGCTGAAGAA
This sequence comes from Gammaproteobacteria bacterium, assembly GCA_026708585.1. Taxonomy (GTDB): domain Bacteria; phylum Pseudomonadota; class Gammaproteobacteria; order Arenicellales; family Poriferihabitantaceae; genus Poriferihabitans. The sequence goes on along the minus strand of JAPOUQ010000035.1, from coordinate 11,076 downwards.
TGGGTGCCCATTGGTCGAGAAAATGGCCTTGATACAAGTGTTCTTACCCCAAGGGAATGTCAGAAACTATTGCCTCAATATTCAGCCAAAGGTTTATTAGGTGCTCTATTTACATCAACAGACGGGTGTGCCGAACCGCTAAAAGTAACAACTGCTCTGGCACGGTCTGCATCCCAATGTTCCGCTCAAATAATTGAATATTGTGCAGTGTTACAAATTCTGACTGAGAATGGTAAAGCATCTGGTGTGATATCGGAACAGGGAGAAACCCATGCTGATGCTGTTATCGTAACAAGTGGTGTATGGACCAGCCGTCTCTTAAAACCTCTTGGAATTTTCCACCCTTCATTGTGGGTCAGAGCATCAGCAGCCCGTACCAAACCCTTGGACTTTGATATGCGGAAAATGGTGAGTTGGGGTCATTGCGCGTTTCGCCAGAGACCAGACAAGTCCTTAACTCTAGCTGTTGCAGAGCATGGATGTCACGACCTTATGCTTGATTCTTTTCGCTATGGTGCAGCATACCTCAAACTAGCACAACAAAATTATGATTTCTTGAGGTTTTCATTCGGCAAGCTAATGTTTGATGATCTCAAAGGTCGTTTTAGAGATTTTACGAGGAGAGAGAATAGGACACTGGATCCGATTCCTGATCATGCTGCGCTTGAAAGAGCTGTCAAAGCTTTCGCTGTTGAATATCCAACAGCGAAACCTTTGAAACTGAGTCGATCTTGGGCGGGCTGGATCGACTATATGCCAGATGCGATACCGGTTCTTGGCGAAGTTCCAAACCTACCCGGACTTTTTATTGGTGCTGGTTTTAGCGGAGGAGGTTTTGGAATGGGTCCAATCAGTGGGAAGATTCTGTCAGATCTCGTTTGCGATGGATATACTCCATATCCAATAAAACCTTTATCACCATCAAGATTTCAACGGCAATAAGAATGATGTCTATTCTTTCCTGTTGTTTTGTGTGCAACAGAAAATGTACTTACCGTATAATAGCTTATTTACGAGATTCATTTCATTGTTTTCTGGAAAGGATCCTTCAAATTCGGTAAGTCTTTGCATCGAATCGGCAGAAATAAAAAGTCTTAGCGACCTAAGCCAGCGTTCACCGAAATAGTACTAGTGTCATCGAGACAAGGATAGTGGCAAAAAACAACATGGAAAACAATAATCCAACTTGCTCAGCAAGTGCACCAATCAAGATAGTTGGCAAAGAAAAGCCGACATAACGCATAGACAAACAATCCAGCTGTCGCTCGAGCGCGATTGTCGGGCGCGCGAATGATAAATTCCGCCAGTCCAGCAAGATAGGTGAAACCATAGCTGGCCGAACTCGAGATTGCCGCGCCTGCCAGTACTATCCAAATTGACTTTATCGAGACCCCAAACAGGAGAGTCAGAAACCCAAACGGTATGAGCAAAAAGCCCGTTTTCAGAGCCGCATAATTTGATAGTCTTTTTGCTAGGGGCTGTGACAAAAAACCTACAAAAATGGCAAGGAAAATAACAAGACCCGTATAGACACCTAGATTCTGTTCCTCTAGTTGTAAGGGAATAATAGCGATGGTCATACCTGTGGTGGACCATGCCATCGCCAGTGAAATTCCATACTTCCACGTATTTTTCGGGAAAATGGGCAAGCGTAGCATCGGAACCTTTGCTGGCCTGTCCACCTTTGGCAGTGTGAGCACCCCATATGCAAGTATTGGCGCCATAACGAAAAGTACAAGATAGCTCGCTGGCATCGTGCTCGTGCCTTGAACAGATAGGCTGAGACCCGTCGTCAGCGCACCGCCACCGAAGCCCAGAGAGGTCACGGATGTCACCAGTAAAACGGCCTTAGGCATTTTGATTTGACTAAAAAGCTCAGTCATGTAAGCGTTACCAGCCGTTGTAGCAAGCGCGGTCGATACGCCAAGCATGAAACGGACCATCACCAGTGCTGGCCAAGTGGGTATCATTGCCAACAATGCAGTTCCTAGCCCACATAGGCACAGTGCCATGGTCATTGGAATTCGACGTCCGATGCGGTCCGACAAGCCTCCAAGCAAGATCAGGGTAGGCATGAGCCCAGCTACATATGCAGCAAATGCGACAGTTATTGCTGTTGCGCCTACCTGACTGTTTTCTGCATACATCGAATAGAGTGGTGCTTGCAGGTTGACAGCGTAAGTTGTGGTAAAGAGTGCCAATGCGAGAATCGCATGATAGAGGGTGTGCTGCATGGGTGAATATCCTTGGAACCAACTAGTTCAAAGTTTGACATAACCATAAATATAGTACAATTATTATATTGTACTAATAACAGTAATAACTGACCGAGGATCTCGCAACAATGATTTACTTGGACCTTGCTGAAAAACTGATTTTTCAAATTAAATCAGGTGAGATAGCGCCTGGCACGCAATTGCCAACCCATCGAGCGTTTGCCGAGGAGCATGGTATTGCACTAGCTACCGCATCGCGAATGTACAGGATATTGAAGCAGAGAGGTTTCATCATCGGTGAGACAGGTCGTGGAATGTTCGTTCGCGACCCAGAACTTCCGATGACCTTGGGCATTGAACAAGTCGAAAAGGCGTCCCAAGTCGATCTAGTTTTTAATATGCCCTGTGACGCGGAAGACGGAAATATTTTGAGATACGGGTTACGTTGGTTAGCAAAAAAAGGCAACCTGAACGAGGTGCTTAAATACCAGCCACATGGGGGAGTTTTGTCTGAGAGGAAAGTGCTCGCGTCCTATCTTTCAGACCGCCTTGGTATCATCGATCCTGAGCACTTATTTATCACGTCTGGTGCTCAGCATGGTCTATCGATTGCGACCTTTGGATTGTTGGCACGCGGCGATATCGTAGCCATAGATAAATTGACTTATCCCGGGTTTTTAGCAGCTGTGGGGTTGTGTGATCTGATGCTGCAGAGCATACCAAGCAGCGATGATTGTATGGATCCCAGAGCCTTGGGAGAGATCTGTGAAAAAGGGCGGATTCAGGCGATTTATGTTATCCCGACTGTTCATAATCCATTGGGTTCTGTCATGGGTGAGGCCTTACGTCGGAGCATCGTCGAGGTTGCTCGTCGTCATGGTCTTTTGATTATTGAGGATGGAGCATATGATTTTCTAGAGACAAGTCCGCCTCCTAGCTTTGTTCAACTGGCGCCGGAACGGACGGTCTATGTCGGTGGAGTGTCTAAGATTTTGGCAACTGGTTTGCGAGTCGGATATATCGTGGCGCCACCGGATTTAGCCAGCTCGATTAGAATGGCTATACGGGCAACCACATGGAATACGCCTGCAGTTCTAACGTCATTGGTTACACATTGGATTGCAGACGGAACTATTCATGATTTTGAGGTCACACGCAGAAACGCCGGTATGAAAGGGCAGGCCATATGCAAAGAGTTTTTGCAAGGATATGCAATATCTGCGCATCCAAATGCCAGTTTTGCTTGGCTCTGGCTACCGAACGGAAAGCGTGCCGAACCAATTGTGGCAAGACTGGCCGAGTTGGGAATCGCGGTGTCCTCGGCCGAACCGTATACAGTTGGGCATGGAACACCGAATGCTTTGCGGATCGCATTCGGCGGGATAGAGGAAGAAGTGTTTCGGTTTGGCCTAGAGAAAGTTCGAACAGTCATAGAGGGTGCCGAAAATTGTGGTCCAGTCCCAAATTAACACATTTCATATCGCATTGTTAACTGTAAAGTCAGAAACATTACGGCACTGGTGGGGACACAGATCGTTGTGACGATCGCTTAGTGGGAATCTCGCAAAGAGCTGAGAGTTGATAGTCATGTCCATTTGACCTACTCGGCCGTTTGGTTATATAGTAAACGGGTAAGTAGTTATTGTCTCGGTGCAGTAATCCATTTGATACAATGCGATGTATTCCATTATTTTTTCACAAAAGTACTTTCACACTTATGATTGATCTTTACACATGGTCCACACCAAATGGACGAAAAATCAGTATTATGCTCGAAGAGACTGAATTACCTTATGAAGTCTATCCGATCGATATCGGTATGGGTGATCAGCATACCGAAACTTTTTTGGCGATGAATCCCAATGGAAAAATACCGGTCATTGTCGATCGAGAAAATGGAAAAATCGTCTTTGAATCTGCAGCCATATTGATATATCTTGCGAACAAGACAGGTGGACGGTTTCTACCAAAAGTTCATTCGGACCAGTATTGGACTACCATCCAATGGCTTATGTTTCAAGTTGCACATGTAGGTCCTATGCTTGGGCAGGTCCACCACTTCACCAAATTTAATCCGGGTGTAGCTCCGTATGCTCAAAACCGATATTTACAAGAAGCACTCAGGCTGTATCAAGTGTTCGACACCCATTTAAAAACCAGCGAATATCTCGCCGGTCCTTATTCAATTGCCGATATGGCTACTTGGCCATGGATCGCTAGATTTAATTGGCAGACCATCGACATCTCTGAATACCCAAACGTCTTACGCTGGTATATATCAATTGCTGAAAGACCAGCAGTCCATCGAGCATGGCAGGTCCCACCGAGTGATCAGCAGATCCCCATGCCATAGCCTAACTTATATTCTGAAACTGAATTTACCTGTGAATCAGGGAGATGTTTAGTTTCCTAGCTTTTCTTGCATGTTTTCAGAATGATGTAGGAACGAATTACAAATGATTGGCATGAAAAGTAGCGTTCACATTTGTTACTCGTTGATCTTTTTGACTGTTGTGGTTAGAAATAATCCAGGGTATGCCTATTCAAAGGTAAACAGTGATCATGTGGTCGTTATGAACAAGATCTGCACGTACAAACTGGATCAACCACTATCATCGATCGTTCCAAATCATGTGTAGTAAAAAACCGCGTGTCGTTTTAACTAAATCTGGGATTTACCATGCAAGATACACTTAAACTCCATTATGAAGCCATGGTTGATCGTTGTCGTAAATAAGATGTGGTATTGGCGATTCAGGACTCAACGACGGTCAAATATGAAGGGTCTATACAGCCGCCAAGGATATATCGGTGCATGTCGGTATGACCTAATGGTTATGGATATCAGCTGGGACTATTTATGCTAGATGGCAAATATCGCCCGAAAAAAGTAAAAGGGAGTACTCTTTGGATTGAGGGATTGGATCGAACTCGGGAATTGACGGAGCCTGTCAAAATAGCAAGGTGGTTGCAGTATGTGATCGGGAAGACTATTTCTGGGAATTGGTCTTAGATGTGTATAAGAAGAGTAGTGAACTATTGATACGGGCAAGTAAATCCGAACAACTTCAGATCATCACTGATCAAGGCAATCATAACTTGTGGAACCATATCGAAAGCCAACCACCGCTTGGTACACAAAAGATTCGAATTCCTGCAAGTAATAGTCCGAAAGATCGGAAGGAACGAAAGTCTAAGCTTACGGTCTGTGCTATGGAAGTGAATCTGAACCCACAAAATTATCAAGAATTCAGCCCATACGGATGTTAGCCATCTCAGCTAAGGAGATGTCTCCTGCGAGTAATAAGAATGCCTTGGACTGAATGTGCTATGCACCGAAGGCGCTGCCACATGATGAATATCAAAATGCTTCTGAACTGGTATCGATTGCAAAGGGAAATAAAACAATTCTTTTACATCTTGAAGGCCGACACACTGATTAATGACCAACTTCGCGTCCTTCGGATGACTTTCGAAGATGCGTGACTTTGAATGCGCTCAACGCTTTTCAGTTATGGCATTTGACCTGGCTGGGGCGAAATCGCCCCAACGAGTTGACCATTCGATATCTGGAAAGAGATGAAATTCATGCTGGCGAAATCCTATGGCTTTAACATCCCTCGCGGCCCGCTGACGATTGCCTCCTTTGTGGTGTTAACTGGCGGCTTGGAAGGCTTTTATCAGAAAAAACACCAACCGCTACCCGGGATGAAAAAATTTTGGGAAGGTCTATTGAAACTCAATACCTCAGTCTATGCGATCCGTGCTTTACGAAAACGAGAGAACGAGAATGATAAATTGAATTTTGGTGATGGGGAACGAGTCGATTACGACTTAGGGGACGATGACTGAAATAGTCATAATCCTCTCAGAGTTAAGTGTGGAGGGATTATAGGTAAATAGGCGGCTTAGCCGGATTACCTATTGCATGTAAAACAAGTTTTCCCAAGAGGTACGCTTGTAAGAGCAATGATTTTAGGATTGAATTTTTGAAGTACCTTAACTACCTATTATTTTCTTTCACAGAAACCTTAATACCCATAACCGCCAAAGGTCTGACCAATTTCGTTAATTCGAGTGCTCGATTACTGGACGCATTACCGTCCAAAGCTCGCTTCTTGACACCCTGCAAAATGGCAGCAAATCGAAAAAAACTAAAAGCCAGATAAAAATTCCAATCCGAAATACCGTCAAGGTTTCTCCTCCGGCAATACATTTCCACATATTCGAGCTCATTCGGTATACCAAGGTCCCTGCGATTTACATAACCCAAGCCAGGTAATACATTGTTATCAGGTAATCGCAATTGCATACACTGATAAGCTACATCTGCATACGGATGTCCAAGTGTGCTAAGTTCCCAATCCAACACTGCTAATACCTCAAGCTTCTTGGAATCAAAAATCAAATTATCTAATCGATAGTCACCATGGACTATACAATCGTTACCTTGATCAGCAGGAAGATTTTCCTTTAACCATTGAATGAGGCAGTCCATTTCTTCAATTGATTCCGTTGCCGAATGCTCATATTGACGAGCCCAGCGATCGGTTTGACGAGCGAAATAGTTTCCCGGCTTCCCAAAGTCAGCAAGTCCAATCGACTCAGGGGAAATTGTATGAATGTTGGCCAATACCTGATTCATATGATCATAAATCTTTGACCTATCGGTATTATTCAATTCGGGAAGTGATGGATTCCAAAATATAGTACCTTCTACAAACTCCATAATAAAGAACATGGTTCCAATAACCTCTTCATCTTCACAAAGATGCAAACATCGTGGAGTCGGGATCCCAGCTCCATGCAATGCATTCATGACACGAAACTCCCGATCAATAGCATGTGCCGAATGAAGCAGATTACCATCTGGCTTTTTCCTCAAAACGTATTTTGACTGAGGAGTATTCATTCGATAAGTCGGATTCGACTGCCCATCAGGGAATTTTGAGATCTCTAGAGGACCTGAAAATGAATCGATATGTGTGGAAAGGTAGGCTTCCAGTGATTTAAGCCGAGAATGATCGAAATTACGCATAACGGGAAATAATCTGCTTACCAAGCGCCATGTGGTGAACCTGATCTGGTCCATCGGCCTGACGGCACCAACGAGCGTAGTTGAAAGCTTCAGCCATGAAATAATCCGCAGTCAATCCGCCAGCACCATGTATCTGCATACAACGGTCAAGTACCACCTGAACCATTAGTGGGACTCGTGTCTTACAAGCTGTGATCAAATCCCTTGCTTCTTTTGCTCCATGCATATCCATTTTTTTGCATGCCTCATGAACCAGTAGTCGAGCCATCTCAATATCCGAGAATGATTTCGATATATCCTCCCTAATCGACTGGTTATTTGACAATATATCTCCAAATACTCGACGATTAGTAACCCGATAACAGGACAGTTCCAAGGCTCGTTGAGCACACCCAATTAATCGCATGCAATGGTGAATTCTGCCGGGGCCTAGACGTCCTTGTGCGACTTCAAATCCTTTGCCGGGACCGACCAGGATATTTTTTAATGGTACTCGAACATCTTCGAAAAGTATTTCAGCATGTCCAAACGGTGCATCGTCATATCCCAAAGTGGTTAGTGGACGCACAAGAGTGATTCCAGGTGTTCTGGTGGGCACTAGAATCTGACTCTGTTGTTGGTGTCGATCTGGGTTGTCAGAATCTGATTTACCCATCACGATCAATAGTTGATTATTCTCGTGCATTGCGCCGGTAATGAACCACTTCCTTCCATTTAAAACCCACTCATTTCCTTGTTTATGAATCTTCAATTGAATATTGGTCGCATCACTGGACGCTACATCTGGTTCAGTCATTGCATAGGAAGACCGAATTTCACCAATGAGTAGTGGTCTTAGCCAAGTAGCTTGCTGCTCAGGTGTTCCGTATCTCATCAAAACTTCCATATTTCCTGTATCTGGGGCATTGCAGTTGAATACTTCTGGAGACCACAATACCCGTCCCATTTCCTCTGCTAATGGGGCATATTCAAGGTGGGACAAACCACCATTTTCCCCAAAATGTTCATATTGAACATGTATGAATAAGTTCCAGAGTCCTTCCTTGATAGCTTGCCTTTTGAGTTGCTTGATCAAGTCTATGCTCTTGAATCGGTTTTGAGCTGATTTCAGCTCTTCGTGATAAATTGATTCGTTTGGATAGATATATCTATCCATAAATTCCTTAAGGCGCGCTAGTAGAATCTTTCCTTTGTTAGAACTCGAAAACATGTTAGTGTGCAAGTTTGAATATTATGGTTAGCATAGATTGATCACCGAGCAACATTATTTGTTTTCGTTACGCCCTCGTTTATAAAAAATAAACACTGCTAACCATGCAGGGATACTGATAATTGCAGCATAGAGCAACATCATGATTGGGCCGAGCAAACCTGCGATTAAAACCCCAAATATAGTGATCGGCCCCAAAAGTACAGCGCACATAACTGTTGATGTTTTTCGTTCCTGAAACCAAAGTTTTTTGCAAGCAAAGGCCAAGAAAAATCCACTCAAGGAACAATAAAACATCAGCATTATTTCGTCTGCACCACCAGTATTTTGAAATACTGATAAACCGAATCGAATAAAGGAAATTAAAGTGATTCCAGCTGGTAGCCAAGTAAAGGCTGTAACCCAAAAAATTACTTTTCTACAGGTTGGTTTTGATACTGACAATTTTATCTCTCAAGTTGCATCATTTGAAATATTGCGTTCGTTACTGAGAACTGAATCAAACACTATGTTTGTATCAATCAGCTCTCCAATTTTTTCGGTATCGAACCCGAACTCTCGAAGAATTGAATGAGTATGTTCACCGAGTTTAGGGCCAACATCTCTAATTTTTGATTTCGTGCGTGAAAATCGAGGGGCAGGGGCTGGCTGAAGGATGCCATCAATGACTGAAAAATTGCATCTTTCCTTGTTAGTAAGATGATCCGGAGCTTCCAGCAAATTCAAAACAGGGCTCACACAGGAATTGGAACCTTCCAACATCTCACACCATTCATCACGTGGACGTGTTTTTATTATTTTGGCTATCTGATCGCGAAGATTTGGCCAGTTTGATGGATCTTTATGGCTAGGAAGGGTATTTATATCAAGACCCAATCGATCCATCAATGATTGATGAAATTTATCTTCTAGAGCACAAATCGAAATATATTTACCATCCGAACACTCATAGACATTGTAATGATGTGCTCCACCATCAAGTAAATTGACACCGCGCTGTTCGGGATTCCAATTGCTTTCAGCAATCATCTCATAGATCGTTAATAGTTGATAAATTGAACCATCTACCATGGCTGCATCGATAACCTGTCCAAGTCCAGATTGTTGTCTTTCAAGTAGTGCGGCCAGAATTCCACTTAGAAGCAACATGCCACCACCGCCCATATCCGCAATCAGATTGAGTGGAATTTGGGGTTTACTCCCCTGTTCGCCAATCGCATGCAATGCTCCAGTAATCGATAAATAGCCAAGATCATGTCCAGGAACATGAGCCAGTGGTCCAGTTTGTCCCCAACCAGTTATTCGTCCATAAACCAACCTGGGGTTTCGTTGAAGGCAAATTTCAGGTCCTATACCCAGTCTCTCACAAACACTCGGCCGGTAAGGATCAATCAGTACATCAGCACGGTCAATCAATGCAAGACATGTGGATATTCCTTGAGAATCTTTAAGATTGATGACGACAGATTCCTTACCTCGCATACCAATCAAATTTCGTCTTTTTTCGCCTTCATCAAATCTCTCTATCACAATCACACGAGCACCCATATCAGCAAGCATCATGCCTGCCATCGGACCTGGACCGATTCCAGCGAGTTCAACGACTGTATATCCGTTCAGTGTTGCCATCTTTGAAAGCAAAATATCAATTGAAATTGTCTTTTGTAATTGTATCAACAGAAATTATTATTACTGAGAATACATTGACAGAATTAGAAATACAAAGGCCCTCTTCAAAGGAATATGCTGTAATGGTCTCTACTAATATCATTTCACTATATACCTGACCTGATACTTTCCTATGCATGTTGTACTTTTCAAATCATGAAAAGTAAACGGATGTCCAAGTTGTAGGATGCGACCAGTAATCCACCTATATGTGTACATTCAGTTCGGGTAATTTGAACTAGTACGATTGCTGTCTATCCATGACCTAGTACAACAGGTTTGCCGTTTAGCACTGCAAGCCATCCATAAACGGTTTAGCCGGCTTTCTTGCGAAAAAACGCCAATCACTACCTAGGATTAAGTAATTGTTGGAGGGTCTATTGATTCTCAACACATCCATATTTGCGATCAATAACTCGAGATAAGAACAAAGCGAGAAAGACGAATTTGATTTTAGTGTTGATGAACAAATCGATATGGCCCAGAGATTTATGACTGGAACGTCATAATGCCTTCAAAGTAAAGTACGATGGAATGATGCCTCATTGCCCTCGATCATTAAATTTCTAAACAAGTCCCAGTTTACTGCTTCATATAATAGAAGTCCTTCTTTAGAACTCTCTAGAACTCGCTTAAATTTATTTTTTTATAATTAATATATTGAAAATATTGATTTATTTTAGGAGTGCAAAATGGGTATATTCTACTGAAAATAACGGAAAGTAGTATTGAAGTTAACGTGCTTGCTCAGCAGGGTATCAAGAAGCTGTGTTATCATCGTAGTAATACCTAGTTGAAAACATTTCATTTAAGACATGATAACCCATGATAGCCCTTGGTGTATCTCAAGTTTCGGAGTTCAAATTGCATGATTTCAATCAGGCGGTTCCTGTATAGGAAGGTGTTCTTGATCGATGATGTGCGGTTCGAATTGCAACATTTGT
>JAPOUQ010000104.1 GCA_026708585.1 Gammaproteobacteria bacterium | reverse complement strand
CGCAACGGATTTTCGAAACTTGAAGACTCTGGAATCCGACATCAAGTCAAGATTCGATAGTGGATTCGTCGCATACCCCGGCAATGATTTTGTCCAGTTCAGAAGTCAGTTATATGCATTGCCATTGGCATCACTTTGAATCTTGACCGCAAATCTCAAAATCAAGCTGGTCATCCTTTAACTTGACGATAACCTGGCCACCTTTCTTGGCTAGTTTTCCGAACAACAATTGATCCACAATGGCTTCCTTGATTTCTTTTTGAATCACTCTCGCCATCGGTCTTGCACCCATAGCCTTGTCATATCCCTTTTCGGCCAGCCAGCGAATCGCATCATCCTCAACCTCCAAACTGATATTTCGGTCTTCAAGTTGATGTTCGAGCTCCATCAAGAACTTCTTCACCACATGGATGATCGTTTTCTCGTCCAGTCCATTGAAATGTATGGTCTTGTCCAGACGATTTCGAAACTCCGGACTGAATAGTTTCTTAATTGCACCTAAATCATCATTCTTGTTATCCTGCTCAATAAAGCCCATAGACTCACGTGCGGATTCCTCTGCCCCAGCATTAGTCGTCATCACCAAAATCACATTTCGAAAATCTGACTTACGACCATTGTTGTCAGTCAAACTCCCATAATCCATCACCTGCAACAGGATGTTGAATATATCAGGGTGTGCCTTCTCAATTTCATCGAGCAATACAACCGCATGCGGGTGCTTGTTAATCGCGTCAGTCATCAAGCCCCCTTGGTCAAACCCTACATATCCTGGTGGTGCTCCAATTAAACGAGATACTGTGTGTCTTTCCATATATTCAGTCATATCAAACCGGATAAATTCAATTCCAAGCACATTTGCCAACTGCTTGGTAACCTCAGTTTTTCCAACTCCCGTTGGTCCAGTAAACAAAAACGAAGCAATTGGTCGATCAGTATCACCCATGCCCGCTCTCGACATTTTGATGGCTGAGGCAAGTGCCTGTATGGCTTCATCCTGCCCAAACACCACTAACTTAAGATTACGCTCAAGATATTTTAGGGATTTCAAATCCGAGGTTGAAACATGCTTTGGTGGTATTCGTGCAATGCTTGAGACCATAGCCTCAATCTCCTTCACTCCGATCGTCTTTTTTCTGGACGTAGGAGTGAGAAGTCTGGTTTTCGCACCGGCTTCATCAATCACATCAATCGCTGTATCAGGCAAATGCCGGTCCGCTAGATAACGAGCTGACAAACTCACTGCTGCGCGCAATGCTTGGTGCGAATATTTGACATTGTGGTGCTTCTCAAATCGAGTCTTGAGTCCCCGCAATATTTCTACAGCCTCATCTTCAGAAGGTTCGGTAATATCAATTTTCTGGAACCGCCTAGACAGGGCGCGGTCCTTTTCAAAAATTCCTCGATATTCTTTATACGTGGTCGAACCAATACACTTCAAATCACCAGATGCCAACATCGGCTTTAACAGATTTGAAGCATCTAGTGTTCCCCCAGAAACTGCACCGGCACCGATAATCGTATGAATTTCATCAATGAATAATACCGCATTGGACTCTTTGCTCATCTCAGACAAAACGCCTTTTAGTCGCTCCTCAAAATCTCCACGATACTTTGTGCCCGCTAATAGAGCACCCATATCAAGCGAATAAATTGTGGATTTAGCCAACACATCCGGCACAGCTTGCTTTACGATATTACGTGCTAATCCCTCAGCAATTGCTGTTTTACCAACGCCTGCCTCTCCGACATATAGAGGATTGTTCTTCCTACGACGGCATAAAATCTGGATGGTACGTTCGACTTCATGTTCACGACCAATCAGTGGATCAATCCGCCCTTGATTAGCCAATTCATTAAGATTTATCGTATACAGTTCAAGCGGGGTTGGACCAGCCTCCTGACTATCGACTTGACTCCTGTCGGTTTCCGGTGGCGGTAGTTGTTCTGCACCCGGATTTTTCGTAACCCGGTGAGAAATAAAATTGACCACGTCAAACCGAGTAATGTCCTGCTGACTTAAGAAATACACCGCAAAAGAATCCTTCTCACCAAATACCGAGACGAGAACATTATTGCCTTTCACTTCCTTGTTTCCAGAGTTTTGCACATGAATAATCGCTCTTTGCAATACTCTTTGAAAACCTAAACCCAACTGTGGATTTGCTTCGGAATCTTCGACCGTTGTTGGCACCTCAGTCTGCAAAAAATGCATAAGATTCTCTTTAAGTTTGGAAATATTTCCACCGCACGCTACCAAAGTATCTCGAGTTTCCTGATCGTCCAACAAGGCATATAATAAATGCTCAACAGTCACTACATCGTGACCCTCCTTCCGAGCAAGGGAAACCGCCTTGGTGAGCGTTGTTTCAAGCTGTTCAGATAGCATTGCCTATTCTCTCTCCATGGTACATTTCAACGGATGATTTTCGCGGTGAGCTAGCCGTAAAATCAAATTGACTTTGGTTTCAGCAATCTCTCGGGGATACACCCCACACAGGCCAATACCTTTGGTATGGACTTCCAGCATGATTTTCTGTGCTAATGATTGATTCATACCAAATATATGCATCAATAATTCAACTACAAATTCCATGGGAGTGTAATCATCATTCAACAGCAACACCTTGTACATTGAGGGACGTTTGGGCTTAACACTTGACTTTTCGACAACCAAACCGGTACCCCGGTCGGGTTGACCTGTATTTTGTTCTATACTGGCAAACCACTTGTTTGAGTTAATGGATTCGGAGCCTGAGATCAGAGATATCATAAATGTGGATATTACAGTATGTTTTCCAAATAGGAAGACGATGTTCTAAAATGAACCTCCCCCACATCCGCCACAGGAACCGCTTCCGCCAACAGATTGAAAGACATTGTTAAAAACAAATGTGGTATTGATGCCATCGTCAACATAATCAACTTCAGCGCCGCCCAAAAAACTCAATGCGACTGGGTCGACAACCAACTTGAATCCATTTTCCCCTTGCATAATGGAATCCCGTGTTTCAGCTTTCTCTGCAAAGGTCATACCGTAGTTCATTCCAGAACAACCACCACCGGTTACATAAATGCGAACTGCTTCGGCTTCTCCTTTGGTATCTTGAATCAGGACTGTAATCTTTTCTCGTGCAGATTGGGTAATCTGCAAATCTTCTTCACGAAGTAATTGGTCAAACTCACTCATGGAATCTTCTTAAAATATATCGATCAGCGTTAAATCAAAATCGATTGGAATGTAAAATAACTATGCTAAGTGTAAACTGGAAAGTCAACTCACAGTAACGAAAATATGGTTCCATTTTATCGATTCACAACCAAAATGTGAATCCTGAGAATCGATAAATGCAAACCAAAAAGCAAATTCATTCGGAGAAAAAAATGCCGCGAACAGTTCAATGTGTATTCCTCAATCAGGAACTAGAAGGATTGGGAAAACCACCTTATCCGGGTGAGCTCGGTATACGAATCTATAAGAATATCTCCCAACAAGCATGGCAACAATGGCTTGAACGTTCAGTAATGATAATCAATGAATACCAGTTAAATTCAGCAAACGCAGAGCATCAACAGCTGATCGAAAAACATTTGGTAGGATTTTTATTTAATGAAGGAGATGGAGGTAGCGCACCACAAGGCTATAAACCCACCTAATGTGGTATAGCCAGAACCAAAGTTTGGTAATCAACTTGTGTGCTTTCTGCACAATCTTTAATGGGGAAGGGACTAATAAACCGAGGGCAATCAACCGATCAATGGCAGTGATCATTTGGAAGAGGTTTGGCTTGCGAAAATAATCGAAAGAAATTCTGTGTTGTGTATGCCGCTATTTCTTCTAATGCAACCCCCTTTAAATCCGCCACACATTGGGCAGTATGCACAACAAATGAAGGCTCATTGGTTTTTCCTCGTAAGGGTACAGGTGCAAGATATGGGGAATCGGTCTCAACCAAAATTCGGTCCATAGGTGCTTTTCTTGCCACTTCACGCAACTGATCAGCGCTTTTGAAGGTCACAATTCCGGAAAACGAAATATAAAAACCGATATCCAAGGCCCGTTTTGCTGTTTCCCAGTCTTCTGAAAAACAATGCATCACACCACCACATGACTCCGCACCGAATTCCTCAAGCATATCCATGGTATCATGTTTCGCTTCTCGCGTGTGAATAATGAGGGGCTTATTGACCGATTTTGCCGCCTCTATATGCCTTTTGAACCGCTCTTGTTGCCAAGTCAAATCACCTTCATTTCTGAAGTAATCTAGACCCGTTTCTCCAATAGCAACCACATTCTCCAGTTCCGCTAAACTGATTAACTCCTCAACTGAAGGTTCATGACAATCCTGATAATTTGGATGCACTCCTACTGATGCAAAAATCTGATCATTGTTGAGCGCAAGCTCAGCAATTTGCGGATAATCCTCAAGGCAAACCGACACACAAAGCATGTAGTTAACATGATTCATGCGTGCTCGCTCTAGGAGACCGTCTAGATCGTCGGCTAATGGGTCAAAATTGATATGACAATGTGAGTCTACTAATTGCATTGGAAAATTCTGATGGGTAAAGTGTGCCAAACTGTATGATGCAGATTCTAGCATCCAATAACAATCACTCATCGAACCATTTTTTGTATGGTCAGGAAAATTGTGTCCAATGCCAGCTCTTCGTTTATACTCCCCCTAGCAATACGCCGATAAACACATAACCGATCGTAAACCTGAAATAATCTTTCATTCGAGAACTTGTCCGGCTTAAGATCTTGCTCTGAATTGGCACTCCACCAAGGACTTTTACCAGTATTTTTCCACCGTACCATATCCAAAACAAAGCCCTGTAACCACTTGATAACCTCTTCAAAATCTGTGTTTTGCAATGCTTTTGACAATTGATAGGGAGAAGCGGTTTTTCGGCAAACTCCAACCAGACCCTCGAATAATTCCTTTTGTATCTGCAATAGCCCACTCTCACAGATTTGTCTGGCTTTAAACGGTGCACCATCTGTCAACTGAAGAGCCAGATCGATGTCTTCTGATGCTGTGTGGTCTTTCAGCCATAATTGAACTTGCTCATGGCTTGGCCTTTGTAATTGAATCTGAACACAGCGACTTAGTACAGTAGGAGGCAATCTGGAAGGTTCCGACGAAAGCAGAAACAATAGTGAATCCTCAGGTGGTTCTTCCAGTAATTTCAACAAGGCATTTGCTGCATTAATGTTTAACCGATCTGCTGGAAGAATCAGAGCTATCTTCCTCGTTGCAATATGCGGTCTCTGCACGAATTTTTCGATCAATGCACGAATATGATCAATCGGAATAATCTTCTTCAGCGGACCTTTTTGATCTCGAACGGACTCATCCTGATAACGAAAACTATATTCTCCAATGATATCGATTCGGCCTTGAGCAGACTCCAATTCATTACAAATGACATGAAAATCAGGATGACTGCCCGCCGAAAACAATTGGCAGTTCTGACAAACACCACACCACGTGTTTTTTTTCTTATCAATATCACTACACAGCGAATACTGGGCCATAGAAAGACAGAATTCACGTAATCCATAACCCTCAGGTGCAGTAATGATCTGAGCATGATGTAGATTTCCAAAGGAGCCGACAAAGCTTTCCCAGTTTGCTTGTTGCCAAGGTAGCATATACTCAAACATTCTTGTAGATTTCGCCAACAAGCCCATCCAAAATTTCAGAAATCGCAAGCTTTACAACCTGCATTTCAGCCGAAGCATCAACAATGCGGATACGTTCAGGATTTTTCTTGGCTCGGTCGATGTAAGCTTCCCGTACTTTATTCTTGAACTGATGGTTCTGAAGTTCAAATCGGTCTTGATCCTTGCTTTGTTCTCTGGTTTTCGTTCGAGCGAGAGACAACTCTACAGGCAAGTCCAAAAGTATGGTCAAATCAGGTAACAAACCATTCATTACCCAGTTTTCAATGAAACGAATCCGATCCATTGACACTCCCCTACCACCACCCTGGTATGCATAAGTTGCATCAATAAATCGGTCAATCACAACCCAGGTTCCATTCTCGATGGCCGGACAGATCCGCTTCTTTAGATGTTCCATACGCGCTGAAAACATAAGTAGTAATTCCGTTTCCGCATCCATAGTCAGATCCACACGACGTATCAGAATGTCTCTCAGTGCCTCACCCAATCCAGTACCACCCGGTTCTCGTGTCGATATAACGGGAATATCTCTTTGTTTTAGATATGCACATATGTGATCAATATGTGTGGTCTTTCCAGAACCATCTATACCTTCGATAGTGATCAAGCGTCCACGATGCATAGGACTACCTCCTAAGCTGATATTTCCGAACAGCAGCGTTATGCTCGGCTAACGTATCTGAGAATTTGTGACTACCATCTCCTCTAGCCACGAAGTAATAGGCTGTAGTTTGTAATGGTCGAGCAGCCGCCATGAGAGCACTCTTTCCCGGCAGGGAAATCGGAGTTGGGGGTAACCCCGATCGAGTATATGTATTATAAGGTGTATCGGTTCTCAAATGCTTGCGCGTTAAGTTTCCCTTGAATTGATCACCCAAACCATAAATTACGGTAGGGTCCGCTTGTAATCGCATCCCTTTGATTAATCGATTATTAAAAACACTGGATATTTGTGGCTCTTCTACTTTGAGTAAACTCTCCTTTTCAATGATCGAAGCCATTATTGATATTTCATACTGATTCTGAAGTTGCAGATCCTCACTGCGATTTTCCCAGGCATGATCGAGCTGTTCTTGCATCTCTCGAAAAGCAATTTTGTATATATCAAGGTCGGTTTCTCCTTTGTGATAAAAATAGGTATCCGGATAAAACTGTCCTTCTGGATGCAGGTTAGGCTGGCCGATCTCAGCCATAATTCGATCATCCTCCCAATCACTGGTGATATTGCGCAAGGGGTTAGTCTGGTCGAGTACATCTCTCATCTGACGGAAAGTCCATCCTTCAACGATGGTGACCCGATACTGAATCTGATGATCACCACTCGATAAAATACGGATGAACTCTTCAATATGAACAGACTCTTCAATGCTATATTCCCCGAAATGGATACTGTCTCCTAATTCATGATATCTTGCATACAGCAAATATGGCCAGGACTTGTCAATCCGCTTTTCTTCTTCAAAACGTCGAATAATCGTCGACAAGGTATCCCCTCTCGCTACAAATAGGACATCTCCTTCTTGAAATTGGATCGCATCGGCTGTCGTTGCATCGTAATCCAGCCACACAGCAACTCCGATTGCGAGAGCGACTGCCAACACCCCCAAAGTAGCCTTTTTGAGCATTTTTATCGCGAATCTGAGGTTAGGATTGGCTTTCCACAGCGAATCAATCCGATTTCAAATCTGGCTAAAGACGAGTGTTCCATTCGTACCTCCAAAGCCGAATGAATTACTTAGTGCGGCTCTGATAGGCATGGATCTTGCTTGATTGGGGACATAATCCAGATCGCAATCAGAGTCTTGGTTTTCAAGATTAATGGTTGGAGTAATGGTCTGATTGTATATCGACATCACAGTCATGACGGCCTCTACCCCGCCAGCTGCGCCGAGCAAATGACCAATCATTGATTTATTCGAGCTGATTGCAATGTCCTTTGAGCGATCTTTGAAACTCAACTTTACTGCTAGAGTTTCTGCAATATCACCAAGCGGAGTTGATGTTCCATGCGCGTTTAAATAATCGATATCTTCTGGATTCAGGCCAGCATTTCGCAAGGCATTATTCATACATCTTGATGCACCTTCACCTCCCGGAGAGGGGCCTGTCATGTGATAGGCATCTCCACTTAATCCAAATCCCAGAAGTTCGGCATATATACGCGCTCCGCGTGCACGCGCATGTTCATATTCTTCAAGCACCATGACACCGGATCCTTCTCCAATCACAAATCCATCACGATCACGATCCCAAGGTCGCGATGCACGGGTTGGCTCATCATTGCGGGTACTTAATGCCTTTGCTGAAGCAAATCCAGCCACCGATGTCGGGGTGATTGGCGCTTCAGCACCGCCAGCAACCATAATGTCTGCATCACCGTACTCAATTAACCTTGAAGCTTCTCCAATTGCATGTGTGCCAGTCGTGCAAGCAGTTACAGTACAAATATTGGGACCTCGTAAGCCGCACATAATCGACAAATTTCCCGAAATCATATTTATGATGGTCATGGGAATATAGAACGGTGAGACCCTTTTTGAGGTTTTTTCAGTGAATTCTCCGGCGGTCATCTCAATCGTCTTAATGCCACCGATTCCAGAACCAATATTTACCCCCGCACGATCAGCATCAATCTTGGATACATCAATACCGGAATCTTCAACTGCCCACTTACCGCAAACAATACCAAATTGCATGAACCGATCCATTTTACGAGCCTCTTTTGAGGACAACTCGCACAAAGGATCAAAATCATTGACCTCCCCTGCAAATCTGCAGGGAAAGTCAGTCGGATCAAACTGGGATATGTGCTGGATACCATTGGTACCATTAACCATGGCCTGCCAGGAATGAGCGAGTCCGACCCCGACAGGTGTGATCGCACTCATCCCAGTAACAACGACTCTTCTTTTATCTGTCATTACCCTCAGATTCATCCAATGCAGGTAATTGGTTCATTATCGATATTCCGAAATGCCCAAACAGAGTCCGCAAGGGCTTCCACTGATCCAGCACGAATTGATGATTCAATGATTCTGTCAGCGATTGAACCCGAAAATCTTGACACGAGAATATATATCGAAGCCAAACATGAAAAAAGACCCATACATTATGTATTTGTCTTGCCGATGATTGGGCCGGCAAATGAGGATGGAAATTTAAGTATTATTCTTGATGTAGTCGATTGCATCTTGTACCTTGACGATGCTTTCCGCTTTTTCGTCGGGAATTTCAGACTCGAATTCCTCTTCAAGGGCCATAACCAATTCAACTGTATCTAGTGAGTCAGCACCCAGGTCATCTACAAATGATGCATCCGGAGTAACCTGGTCTTCACTTACACCGAGTTGTCCAACAACAACCTTTATGACTCGCTCTTCAATAGTGCTCATTAGAGTAAATCCTCCTAATTTTGAATATGAACGAATAAAAAAATTTGGAACACTGTCATAACTTTCTCATTGGCAGATATGGTCAGCAATTCCAATTAGCAATTGTAAACAATTGAACACAAACCTGTTCAACAAATTTCACGATTTTCATGATGAAAAATTATGTGTTTGATGGTCTACAAAACAAATATGAATTATGCTGAAAATCACGCTCAGCGTTCAATAATTTTACAACCGCGACAAGATCTAGAAAATAGACGGCTCTCTTGGTCTATTCGGATGAGGCGACTCACCAGATAGAATCTGCCTTGCACGTAACTCGTTCTCAAAATTCATCCGGTTACTTGTATGGACAAATTGTTCTGGATAAAGTGTATCGAATTCATCCCGATAACCATCATCAATTATCACAAACCGCTCAATTTCTGGATGTGCATCCAAGTATTCCTTAACTTCACCAGCCCGGGAATATTGTGGCTGTTTATCTCCCCACTTCCTGTTGTCTGTCTTGTCTACCACATAGTAGTCCATGTTGTGAATGCGAAAATAGGCCTTGAGATCCTCTATTGATTTGCCCCGACGCCAATCTGAACTTATCACGATTTTAGCATGGAAATCCACGCAGATGCTTCGAATCCGGCCAACGGCACCAACATCCCAATCGAAACATATGCAGCCAAGGTCAAATCGATCCAAATTGAGATATATCTCATCATCGTATTTTTTCGCGAGTGTTTTCAGGAGCTCATGCAGATCGTGATCGAAACGGTTTTGATCCATGTATGGTTGCAAAACTCCGTCTATATCCAGAAAAATCACTGGACGTTCTTCTGATTCCTGTTGCATGGGAATTTCTCCCTCTTTTGTTTTTCCGTATGTTGATCTTTGGGTTAGTGTTATGCTATTTATCAGGGTGTAGTGCTGAATTAGCAATACTTAAGGCATATACATACCGCCATTTACATGGAGGGTTTGACCGGTGATGTAATCTCCCGAATTGCCTACAAGAAATATCACAGCTTGTGCAATATCATCTGGTTCACCCAATCGATTTAGTGGCACATGGGCGAGCATTTCGGAACTTTGCTTTTCAGATAACACGCTGGTCATATCGGTATTTATAAATCCTGGAGCAATGGCATTTACGGTTATTCCGCGTGGTGCAGCCTCCCTAGCCAGCGCTTTTGTGAACCCGATAATTCCAGCTTTTGCGGCTGCATAGTTTGACTGTCCGGGATTGCCAATAGCCCCTATGATTGAAGAAATATTTACGATTCTTCCGAATCGTGCCTTCATCATCCCTCGTAAGACTGCCCTAGCGGTCCGAAACATGGAAGTTAGATTCACTTCGATCAGATCATTCCATTCATCATCTTTCATTCGAACTAGCAAATTGTCACGGGTTACTCCCGCATTATTTACCAAAATTAAGGGAGCCTCAGATTCTTTATTAATCGCATCAATTAAATTCACAATGCTGTCTTGATCGCGCACATCAAGTACCCGACCCGTTCCTTTCAGTGTTTCGAAGTCAAACATGCTACTGATCTTGTCTGCACCATCATCGGTAGTGGCTGTGCCGTAAACGATACCGCCATGCTGGGCAAGATGCAAAGCGACTGCTTTCCCAATTCCGCGGCTTGCTCCAGTCACCAAACAAACCCGATCTTTAATATTGTCAGACATAATTTCAACTTGCCTCACTGTTACATCTTGATCATTGCAGATCCCCACGTGAAGCCACCTCCAAAACCTTCAATCAATACAAAATTGCCCGGTTTGACTCGATGGTCCCGGACTGCTTCATCTAGCGCTAGGGGTACTGAAGCCGCCGAAGTATTCCCGTGTTTCTCGACGGTCATGACGACTTTATTTACAGGTAACCCCAGACGCTTGCCAATGGCACTAATAATTCTGCTGTTGGCTTGATGCGGGACCAGCCAATCAATTTGATCTAGAGTCATGCTGTTGGCATCCAGGGTTTCCTGAACAATATCACTCATGGCAGTTACCGCCCAGCGAAAGACTTCACCTCCCTCCATAGTCACATACGCACCACCATCTTGCAGTTTCTGATAATTTCGAGACACACCGGTCGGAACACACAACAAATCCTTGAATCGACCATCGCTATGCAAATGTGTTGACAATATACCCGGCTCGTCACTCGACTCAAGAATGACTGCACCAGCCCCATCACCGAATAACACGCAGGTTCGGCGATCACTCCAATCCAGAATACGGGAAAAGGTCTCTGCACCCACCACCAATGCACATTTTGCGCTCTGAGTTCGAATGAACTTGTCGGCCACATCAATTGCAAACAGAAAACCAGCACATACCGCCTGTACATCAAAGGCTGGTGGGCCAATAATGCCTAGCCTTTCCTGTAGCAAACACGCCGTGCTCGGAAAAACCACATCCGGTGTTGATGTTGCTACGATAATTAGATCGATGTCACTCGGTCTTTTTCCAGCGGCCTGAATTGCCTTGCGAGATGCTTTTTCTGCCAGATCGCACGTAAATTCATCTTCTGCAACAATCCTGCGCTCCCGTATACCAGAGCGGGCAATTATCCAAGAATCGGTGGTGTCAACTAAATTTTCGATATCGGTATTGGTTAAGACCCTCTCGGGTAGATAGCCACCGGTACCGATTATTCTGGAGAAAGGCATAAACTTATTATTAGAAAAGATTCTCGGTTAACTTATGCAGTGGATTGGATGTTTTGGATGGATTCGGTTTCAATTCTAGCTTCGATTTGTTGACCGATCCTTTTTACAAGTTTATTTTCTGCAGATTTCAAAGCATATTCAATTGCATATCGGAAACCAACAGAGTCTGTACCGCCATGCGATTTGACCACTATGGCATTCAAGCCAATCAAATTTGCTCCGTTATATCTTCTGTGATCGAGTCTACGTTTGATTGCATTCAAAGTGGGTTTGGAAACCAGAGCCGTCAATTTCTTAGATACTGAACTGGTAAATTCCTGTTGAATGACCGACATGATAAACTGAGCAACGCCTTCAGAGGCCTTCAGTGCCACATTACCAAGTATTCCATCACAAACAATGAGATCGGTATCACCCATGAATATTTGATCTGCTTCAACATAGCCAATATAGTTCAATGAGCTATTTTTGAATAATTCTGCTGCCTCTTTAATGGTTTCATCTCCCTTGTCTTCTTCGACACCGATATTGAGAAGTCCGATCGATGGATTCGTTCTGCCCTCATAGCTTTCAATTAATTGCGAACCCATGATACCGAACTGGAATAAGATTTCCGGCGAGACATCTACATTCGCACCAAGATCAAGAATATAAGTAGACCCTGTCATCCTTGGTAGGATCGCACATATTGCCGGGCGATCAATACCACGAATGGTTCCCAAAACAAATTTGGCAGTTCCCATCAAAGCACCGGTATTACCCGCACTAACACATGCATCGGCTACACCTTCCTTTACAAGATTGATGGCCACGCGCATTGATGAGTCCTTTTTTTTGCGGATTGACAATGCAGGAGGATCATCCATCGTCACGATCTCGGAGGCGTGCTGCACACTAATCCGATCCTTGTTAGTGCAACCAAGTTGATCTAGTTTTTCACGAATTTGAATCTCAAGTCCCACAAGAATCAAATTGATTTGATGGTTTGCGTCAATCGCATTCACCGAGGCAGGGATTGTGGTTTCTAATCCATGGTCGCCGCCCATCGCATCAATGGCAATCGTGATCATTTTTGCATTGATGCGACCTGAGATCGCATCACATTGTAACAAGCAGTTACTCTAGTTATTGGAAGGTGCCATTTTTTGTCCTCGGTAGTATCCTTCACGAGTAACATGATGACGTCTATGTAACTCACCTGTCATGTCATCAGTTGACAACGCAGATGATTTGACTTTATCGTGGGATCGTCGCATTCCTCGTTTAGAGGGGGTTTTTCGATTTTGTTGAACAGCCATATCTCAGTTTCTTAAAATGCAAAATGAGTCCTTACACTTGCTCCAACCATGAATACGCAAACATTCAATGATGGGAGTATCAAACTACAGGAAAACACATTTGTTGTTGAATGCAGGTTTAACACACCTGCCACACTGTCGGAATTATGTTCCGGAACTGTATGGCATAGTATAATCTTTTTTGAAAATCGGGTCAAAATTATGGTAATGTATTTCAATAGCATATAAGCTCATTTTTTTCCATTATTGGTGATTATTCAGCCTATTTATTTCTCCAATGAGTCGTTCCACACAAAATATAGACATTTCGGTAAAGTCAACTTATCTTGAGGCTCAATCCTCTAAGGAGAATAATCACTATGTTTTTGCTTATACGGTAAACATTGTAAATCGTGGCGACCGTCCAGCAAAATTGTTAACTCGACATTGGATTATCACAGATGCACATGGCAAGGTTGAGGAAGTCAAAGGGCCCGGCGTAGTTGGAGAATTTCCTCATTTACAACCTGGAGAGAGTTTTGAATATACTTCAGGTACGATAATCGGAACTCCTCTCGGTTCTATGGCTGGCAGTTATCAAATGTGTGATGATGATGGCAATCAATTCGATGCTGAAATTCCGGCATTTATGCTATCAGCTGGAGTAGTTCTGCATTAAGAAAAGGATCGTACTTCAATTAACTGCAATCATGTGAACCGTGAATATGCGTTAGTGGAGGTCATTTGCATGAACCTTATTACCCATGACCCAAGTTTCACGGATCGTTCGATCATCACCCAACATCTGAAGCACGAACAATCTCTCTATCACCGAAGAGACATTGTGGAGTCTTAAGCGAATCAGGTCAGTTGGTGCATAATCCAGAATAACAAAGTCCGCTTCTTTGCCTTTTTCAAAATTTCCTATATAGCGATCGAGGTCCAAGGCCCTCGCGCCTCCTAAAGTACTCATATATAGTGAGCGTATGGGTGATATATTGAATTGGTTTAATTGTTGAACCTTGTAAGCCTGATTGGTTGTACGAAGCATCGAGAAGGAATCTCCTCCCGCAACATCAGTGCCCATACCTACCCTTACACCGTACTGATCTGCTTTTTCGAGATTAAACAGTCCACTGCCAATGAACAAATTAGAGGCTGGGCAATATGCAATACTCGACTCTGTTTCTCGGAGTCTTAGCCATTCGCGATCAGAAAGATGAATGCCATGAGCGAAAATGGACTTCCGACCCAATAGTGAATAACGATCATAAACGTCCAGATAATCCTGACAATCTGGAAAAAATTCCCTGACTAAATCACATTCCTCAGGATTCTCGGCAAGATGAGTCTGAAAGTGTAAATCTTGAAACTCATTCAGTAGCTGACTAGCTGATTCTAGCTGCTCTGCCGAAGAAGTAATCGCAAATCGAGGAGTAACAGCGTAACCGAGACGTCCCTTACCGTGCCATCTTTGAATGAGTTCTCGACTTTGCTCATAGCTTGATAGCGCGGTATCTGTCAAATCATCTGGGGCATTGCGATCCATCATAACTTTGCCGCATATCATGCGCATATTCAGCCGAATTGCCTGCTCAAAAAACGCATCAACCGATTGTGGGTGTACTGTTGCAAAGACCATTGCACTGGTAGTGCCGTTCCGAAGCAGCTCTCGGATAAAAAATTCAGACATAACTCTGCATTTTTCAGGATCGGCAAATGCCATCTCGGCCGGAAACGTGTATTGTTCCAGCCATTCGATCAATCTTTTGCCATAGCTGGCTATCACCTCAGTCTGAGGGTAGTGAACGTGTGTGTCAATGAAGCCGGGGATAATGAGTCCATGCTCATGCCTGATGATTTTTGCATCTTGAGGTAGTTGTTTCACCAAACAATGTTCCTCACCACAATTGATGATGTATCCATCTTCGGTCAGTAGGAGTCCGTTTTCAAAGTACTCCCATGCACCATTGTTATCCTGCAATGGGTCTTCAATGCAGTGCAAAATTTCTCCTTGATGGGCAATCAATGCCATGATGACATCAGTTTCATTGAATTTTTTGTTGAAAGAGTGTTTATGATACGCGATGTATGGATTGATCTTTCAATCAAACAAGGTTATTGCTGTACATACTTTGATAAGAGCAAGAACATCTTCGTCGAAAAGAGTTCGTTCGTGTAGAAGAATTTAAAATTGATAAGGCTATCCGGTTATTTTTATAGATCGTATCCAGGAATCTAACACGAACAAACAAGAAATCACCTTGAAATGATGATTTGTGATATTCAAATATACAAAAAATCGATACTGATCTTTCGACACCGAATTAGTTACCGAGAGTTAGTTTTTACAGAATGTCTAGGCTATCATCAATGTCAGACAACTGAAAGAAATTGGATTTTTTATTTTCCCAACGTATAGCAAGACTGATCGCTTACATGAATCTTTATAAACTAAATAACCTTCCTTCCATCGAAGCAAAGAGAGTATTTGAACAGTGTTGCACTGCTTCAGGTTGGGTTCAAAAAATGATCGAACGACGACCTTTTGATTCGATTCAAACTCTCAAGCTAGAGGCCACCAATATCTGGAACACTATGCATACAGATGATCTGTTAGAGGCTTTTAGTGGTCATCCTAAAATCGGTGATATATCCTCACTCAAAGCAAAATTTCATAATACACTCGCAAGTGCCTCAAAGGAACAGTCGGGAATTGAATCTGCTTCCGATTCGGTTCTTGAAGAACTTACTCAATACAATAAAGATTATGAAGATAAGTTCGGTTTCATTTTTATTGTGTTTGCAAGCGGCAAGTCTGCCGAGGAAATGCTGGACATAATCAAGACCAGAATTCATAATGCTATTTCAAAAGAGATTCTGATTGCTGCAGATGAGCAGTTAAAAATTACTCAGTTACGACTCGACCGCCTTATCAAACCCAAATAATCCAATCCAATTGCAGTTATGTCTAGGAATAGAATCACAACCCATATACTCGATACATCGATAGGAAAGCCTGCGGCCAATGTTAAAGTTCATTTATTGGAGGAATGGGATACCGCCTGGTCAATACTCGGGAAGACCCGAACGGACGCAGATGGTCGTACGGGGTTTATATCTACTGATAAAAATAAGCCTCTTCAGGCGGGAAACTACAAAATCATGTTCTTTATCGAGCAGTATTTTCAAGAACAGGACATCGATTCGTTCTACCCTTGGGTTGAAATCGCATTTAAATTACCCAAAAATACCGAGCATTACCATATCCCGCTTTTGATTAGCCCTTTTGGCTTTACCACCTACCGTGGTAGTTGATGAAATCAAAATCACAAATTGAAAATTTTCTTTCAGTCATTCCAAAAAAAGCAACCTACATAACAAAGGGTCGTGGTATATTCCGCGTATCATCAGTCAATCTCCAGAGTTTCGTTTTCTCTGGACAGATTATTCCATTGGTTTGTGAGGATGCATTATGCTGACCCGTGATTTCTTTCCTTCCGAATCCTTTGATTCGGTATTTCTGCCCATCGAAAAGGCTTCTGGATTACCCAATCAATGCTATACAGACTCTTCATTACATTATTTCGAAAGAGATCAGGTCATGGCTCGGAATTGGATTGCAATTGCCTTTCAAAATACTCTTCATTGCAACATGGCCCATCCGATTGATTTCATGGGTATCCCTATTTTACTCACCCGCTCTAAGAATGGTCAGATTCGAGTCTTTCACAATGTCTGTAGCCACCGGGGAATGCATTTGGTCTCCGAACCAAAGAAAATCTCCGGACGAATAACCTGCCAGTATCATGCATGGACTTATTCTGTGAGCGGAGACCTTGTCGCAACACCAAATATCGGAGGCATCGGTATTGATGCCCATTCGGATTTTGAATGCACTGGCAAGGGGCTCAAGGAAATTCGTTCACATATCTGGATGGGTGTAATATTTATCAACCTAGATGGACAGGCCCCAGCATTTGAGCAGGTCCAGGAGCCGGCCATCCAAAGAACTCGAGAATTAATTGGAAAATCGGGTGAAAGAGAGTTGAGAGCTTCTCAGGAAGATCGAATTGATATGGTAGTGAACTGCAACTGGAAACTTGTCGCCGAAAACTATCTGGAAGCCTACCACCTTCCTGTAATTCACCCTTCACTAAACCGTTATTCCCCGCTCAAGGATCACCATTGCAGGATTTACGGACAAAACATGGCCGGACAATTGACCACGACCTTCAACCCTCAGCTTGAGGATGGTATTCACTTACCCATATTCTCTGATTGGGATCGTCAAATGATGATCGGCGAGTATCCGGTTATTTACCCCAATCTACTCATGGGTATTCAGGCCAATCATATATTTCTGGGTATTTTACATCCTCTGGATGTTGATCGGACACGCGAAGAATTTCAGATTTTCTATTGTGACGACGAATCCCTCGAACCGACTTACGATCAGATTCGTGCTGATAACCTATTGACATGGTACAAGGTGTTTCAGGAGGATATTGAGCCCTGCGAGCGTATGCAAGCTGGACGGCAATCACCAGGCTATACTGGCGGATCATTTTCTCCGGTGCTGGATATTTGTTCTCATCATTTCCATCAGTGGATTGCTGGCCATTATCGTCCCAATTCAGAAAGCGCAAGCAATAAGCCGGGATATCACCAAAATTTTGCTTGATGGGGCTGGGTAATACAGCTCGAATCGAGGAGGAAACTGGATCAGATAGATACGGCTAACCCATCACCCAATCTGCAAATCAAAGGGATCAGTTAGATATAAGGGTTGCTGTAAACAAGAGCAGAGGGGATATTTTGAATCGCACAGAAGAGATATGACGAAACCGATGTTCATTTGCAAGAAAGTCAACATTCTATCCAGCAAGTAATTTCACTCGAATTGCAAATTAATTTTGGCATCTATTCCCGCAATAGGGGGAGCAAATAAAGATTCTACAAATTTTGTTAAATTTTTATTCTTTAAACTTGTTGATCTAAATTTAGTGATAACACATGGCAAACATGGCCGTGCTTTTCCAGGAAACGAATCAGATCTTTGCATGTGATAGAAACAGTTGACGAATTTTTAAGCGGGTGCACATGCAACAAGTCGCAATCCACTAGTCCTTCATCAATATAAAACTGAACCTTTTTTTCGCGATCATTCAAGAGAGCAAATGGGCTGACTGAGCCCGGAAGTACACCAAGGTAATTCATCAATCTGTCAGAACTGCAAAACGAGAATCGCCGAGCTCCCAATGCTTGAGCTACATCGTCAAGGACAATCTTGCGACCTTCATGCAAGGTAAGCAACCACATCCTACCCTTTTTGTTCTTCAGGAATAAGTTCTTGACCTGACCTTCATCTCCCATACCCTTTGGTCTGATTGATCTTGCTTGGTCAACTGTGAATATCGGCTGGTGATGAACCACTTCATAGACAATACCCTCAGCATCCAGCATTGCGTATAGCTGATCGGGAGTCAGAGCAATAGAATCATTCATGTGAGAGCGGACAGCCTCCATTGTTCCAAAGTAGGTAGACGAATCGAACAGACAGCGGCAACAGACAACAGACAAGCCGACCACCATAGACAACCGGTGAAACCCGCACTCTGGTAAATCCAGCCAGATAATACAGTACCAAGCAAACGTCCACCGGCATTCGACATGTAGTAAAACCCAACATTCAAGGCTACCTTGTCTGCATCCGAATAAACCGCAAAAACCACGCCAAAAACTCCAAGACCCACAATTACTGCTTTTTCAGGGTCCACACCCAATAACAGAGAAATTGATAATCCTGCTGGTACCAGAACCAATATTATCAACCAAACCAGTGTATTTCGACCATCTGGTATACGGCGTTTGAACAGTTTTGGAGCATAGATTTGTATTATGCCATAGCCAATAATCCACAAAGCCAGAAAACCTCCACTCTGAGTATATTTCCAACCGAGCGCACTCAAAATAACTGGTAAAGCTACTACAAACCAGACATCACGTACACCAAACAGAAAAAATCGTGCCGCGGCCAAAATATTGATGGGGCGATATTCGAGAAAATTTGCGTGAATTTTGGTTTCGCCTTACTACGTCCTATGCCCTTTGGCATGAGGAATATTAACACAATCAATACAGACCCAAGTGCTAGGGACAAAACGAATAGTGCGCCGCGAAAAACAACTAGGGTCAGCAACAAGCCACCAATGAAGAATCCGACACCCTTAAGAGCTTTCTTTGATCCGGCAAGTACCGCAACCCATCGAAAAAGTCGGCCCTCCTGATTCTCCAGCAACATCAATTTCACACTGGTTTTTGCACTCATTTTATTCAGATCTTTGGCAATTCCAGAAAGAGCCTGTGCGCACATTACATCAACAATGGTCAATAAACTCTCGTTGACTGTCAGCATTATCAGGGCAACAACCTGTAACGACATTCCAAGGTGCATGGTCAAATTTAGACCAATTCGGGAGCCAATCCATCCGCCCAGTAGGTTGGGAAATAATCCCAAACACTTAATAGAATACGAACAGCATCACGATCTCGAATGGACTGTATTTCAATAGATTGAAATACAGAATGATCAACATGCGAATCGCGCCGTCGTGGATCGTAAAGGTCCAGTAGGAGCCTAAGACAATCAAATAATTTCTCACTCCGTGAAATAGACGCATTCATGGATCAGTCTAAGGAGTCTGAGACCAGACGTGCAAGCTCCATCAATCGGTTTGCATAACCGATCTCATTGTCGTACCATGTCAGTATCTTAACCATAGAACCGTCAATCACTCGGGTTGA
This sequence comes from Gammaproteobacteria bacterium, assembly GCA_026708585.1. Classification (GTDB taxonomy): domain Bacteria; phylum Pseudomonadota; class Gammaproteobacteria; order Arenicellales; family Poriferihabitantaceae; genus Poriferihabitans. Next base: position 6,105 of record JAPOUQ010000104.1, on the reverse strand, counting down.
GAGCGCATCGACAATTAATGAACGAACATCATCTTTGAAATCGATCGACACCAATGGTCGTTCCTGATAATCCAAAATAACAGAAAGGCTACCTTCGGCAGCCTCAGACAGCCAGCCGTTAACCTTACCAAAGGTTGTATTGTGGGATACCTCAAAAACACAGTCAGTCAACGACGCATTTAGAAGGGGTACACGCACTGCAAGTCCATCTAGTTTGCCCGCAAGTTCGGGAAATATCAGACCAATCGCCTTGGCAGAACCTATGCTGGTTGAGATCAGTGACTAACCTCATGCTCGTTAGAATTATACAGATGGCAATTGACTCCCATAACAACATTCAGCACATGTTGTTGAATTGGTGCGGAGACGATGACCATCTTTACCCCTTGATCAAAATGAGGGGAGAGCGATTCCAGAGTTCTAAACTTACCGCTACATTCAATTACCAAATCAACATCTGATCAATCACAATATTCAGGGTTCTTGTCCATTGTGTACCTTAGGGATTGGTCTTGATCGAAAAACCTTCTTTAGAGAATTTGATTGTTTACACCCAGTGTCCATGAGCCGAATCAAATTCCAAAAGATGCATTGAACATTCGACTGTTGCATATGGGTCATTAATATGCCTGAATTCAAAACCATCTCAAAACCAAGTGGCCCTCAGACCCCGCCTGTCCATTCTTCCAAAACCATTAATTCCGACTGTTATCATAGCTATTCGTGTTTTGATGTATTCGCGAAATCAAATTTCCTATCATATGTATCAAATATGACAATTAGATGTAACAATGAGAGACAACACCCATTCAATTCGTCAATTAAGAATTCCAGGAGATGCACAAATATCAAACTATTTACTTACAATTCTGAATTCTTCGACCCGACTTTCTGTAGAAGTACAATACATCACACCGCATTCGCTACCGTATAATCACCATTCATAATTTTGAGCAGTTCTATGACCAAGAAAGATGGCTGAAATCGACCTATTCCCTACTATCAACGACGACCTCTCCAAGGAACCTGAATCATTATTACTCGCAGAGTTCACAGAAAAGGCATATTTACAATACTCAATGTATGTCATTCTGGATCGAGCCCTGCCATTCATCGGTGATGGTTTAAAACCAGTTCAACGAAGAATTATCTATGCAATGTCCGATCTCGGACTACATGCAACTGCCAAATTTAAGAAATCAGCACGTACTGTCGGGGATGTTCTCGGCAAATTCCACCCACATGGGGACTCAGCCTGTTATGAAGCAATGGTTTTGATGGCTCAGCCCTTCAGTTATCGCTATCCTCTGATCGATGGTCAAGGCAATTGGGGCAGTCAGGATGACCCCAAATCTTTTGCAGCCATGCGCTATACAGAATCAAGATTGACCCAATATGCAAAACTGCTACTTGATGAATTGGACCAAGGTACCGTAGAGTGGACACCCAACTTCGATGGTACCCTTGAGGAACCGAAATCTTTACCCGCCCGGCTACCCAATGTACTGTCAAACGGTGCTTCGGGAATCGCAGTAGGTATGGCAACCGATATTCCGCCCCACAATGTTCGAGAAGTCGTCAATGCCTGCCTGCAGTTACTTCGCAAGAAATCGTCGAGCATTGAGGAACTTTGTGAGCATATTCAGGGCCCAGACTTTCCAACCGCAGCAGAAATTGTATCTTCCCGAGAAGAAATTCTGGAATGTTATCGTACAGGCATGGGAGCAATTAGACAGCGAGCAAAATGGACCAAACTAGGTAATGACATTATTATCGAAGCATTACCCTATCAGACATCAGGATCAAAGATACTTGAGCAATTAGGAACGCAAATAAAAAATAAGAAACTACCAATGGTCTCGGACATTCGAGATGAATCGGATCATGAAAATCCAACTCGACTAGTGATTGAGCTTAGTTCTAAACGTCAAGACCCTGACACCATCATGCAACATCTGTTCGCAACCACAGATCTGGAAAAAAATTATCGGGTCAACATGAACATGATTGGACTTGATGGACGCCCTCAGGTTTTCAACCTGAAAACTCTTCTCAGCGAATGGATTCAATACCGTCTGCATATTGTGCGCAAACGCTTAGAATTTCGATATGGGAAGGTACAGGATCGGTTACACATACTTGAGGGATTGCTCATTGCTTACCTCAATCTTGATAAAGTAATTGAAATCATTCGTTTTCATGATCATCCATTCGCAGAACTAAAAAGACAGTTCAAGTTATCGGATACTCAATGTAATGCCATCTTGGATACGCGTCTACGCAATCTAGCCAAGCTTGAAGAGTTGAAAATACGCGGTGAGCAGGCAGAGCTGAATGTAGAAAAAGAAAATCTAGAGAATCTGCTTAGATCTGATACTGCCCTTACCAAACTGGTGCGCAGAGAACTGAAAGAAGATGCCGAGAAATATGGCGACGACCGACGCTCTGTAATCATCGAACGCCCAACTGCGAGAGCATTGAGTGAAACTGATTTGATTTCGGCAGATCCGATCACTGTGATCTTGTCTGAACAGGGATGGATAAGGGCAGCAAAAGGACACGATATCGATGGCACCACCTTGAACTACAAGACCGGAGACAGTTATCTGCATTCTACTAAAGGAAAATCGAACGAACTATTAATAACATTGGACTCGTATGGCAGAACTTATACGCTACCAGCTCATACTCTACCCTCAGCGAAAAGTTATGGTGAACCGCTTAGCAGTTATCTGAACCCACAGGCAGGTGCAGTTTTCTTAGGCTTGATGATGGGCAAGGCGGACACTGAATACTTACTGACAACAGACAAAGGATACGGCATTGTCGCACAACTGGGTGAGATTACATCAAGAGTCAAGGCTGGCAAGGCGACCCTGTCAGTCCCTAAAGGTTCAAAAGTGTTGAAACCCTGTCTGGTTGAAGATTATGAAAGTGATTTTGTGGCGTTACTGACCAGTTATGGGCGATTATTGTTGCTACCAGTTGGTCTTTTAAGTCAGGCTTCGAAAGGTAAGGGCCTGCAAATCATCAAACTTGGAAAAGACAAGGCCTTTGATGAGCGAGAGCGGGTCATCTCGGTAGAGACCTTTCGCGAAGGTGAAGGATTACTAATTCATCGTGAAAATAGTTATCTCAATCTCAAGCCAAACAATTTTGATAGTTATCTCCATTTTGACCGAGCGTGCCGAGGTAAAACTCTACCTAGGGGTTATCGAAAAGCCACTCGGATTGAAAGAATACCTAACGACCCCCATAAATAGAAGTCCAATTATCAATATCAATATCAATATCAATCTACTATTGCTCAAATAACAGCACTTTTATCCACAGTCTATAGCCTTCGATATGAATAATCAGATCCTGAATTCTGAAATTAACCACCTTGAATTACTGAATCGAGGTAAGGTTCGAGATATCTATGTTCTGGGCGATAATCACCTTTTGATTGTTACCACCGACAGAATATCAGCATTCGATGTAATTCTTAACCAGCCAATTCCAGGCAAGGGTGAGGTACTGAATCGAATTTCCAATTTTTGGTTCAAACGAATCTCGCATCTGCTGCCGAATCACCTATCTGATTTTGATTTATCCGAAGCAATTTCAGACCCCGAGATGAGAACCAGCTTGGGTGATCGTGCAATTATCGTCAAAAAACTCAAACCTCTACCAATTGAAGCTATTGTGAGAGGATATTTGATCGGCTCCGGCTGGAAAGATTACCAGACTACGGGGGCGGTCTGCGGAATCACCTTGCCAGAAAACCTGCGACAAGCGGATCAACTACCTGAAGCGATCTTTACACCCTCTACAAAAGCGGAAGCGGGAGAGCATGATCAAAATATTGATTATGACGACTGTGTTCAGTTACTTGGAGATTCATTGGCAGACAAAGTCAGAAATCTAAGTCTGCAAATCTATACTGAAGCTGCGATTTATGCTCGAGAACGAGGTATCATCATTGCAGACACAAAATTTGAATTTGGTGTAGATGATGCGGGCGTGTTGTATTTGATCGATGAAGTACTCACTCCAGATTCTTCAAGATTTTGGCCAGTAAGCCATTATGAACCGGGGAAAAGTCCACCAAGCTATGACAAGCAATTCGTTAGGGATTATCTCGAAACCTTGGATTGGAATAAACAACCACCGGCACCAGATTTACCCGAGAACATCATAAAGCAAACGGCAGATAAATATCGAGAAGCGGAACACAGCCTAACCGGAAAGTGAAAAACCGCCCCTTGTTCCCATAGGCAATGCAAGTTTGATAATTGAATTCGTATGGCTAACTATTATGAATTAGCCTATCACCTTATCAAACTGAATTGAATGAAATGGATTGACTAGCTCTATCTAGCTAAGCTGAAAGAACATGTCCCTATATGCTCTTTTCGGTCGGTTTTATCGAGTTGTACAGGTTGTTTCGCTGAAGAGCGAACTGAACAGAGGGGTTCACTGGCAATTTCGTAATATTGAATAACGGTCATTGAGTTTCCTGCCTGTAGCAAAAAGAATGCGAACGCATGCCTGAAATGCGGTTGTGATTGATCCATTATTCCAGACAATAGGATGGATGTTGTGCGATGTTAACTACTAAGAAACATGAGCTGCAAAATATGACAGGGCGGATAATGCGGAACCAGAGCAGAACAGTTATTTATTCGATTGCCCCACTCCCCTTAAGGTATTCGCTATCTGGAAAGTTCAACTGGAGCACTCTCCTCGAGTCGTCAGCAAGATCTTCCATTTCCATCCGGTTATAACTCTGTAGCAGAACGCCTAGCGCATCTTCAACAGCCGGAGAAGTTGAATAGTTTTCGATCACTCGTTCCGCTCGGTTTACGGCCGCAACATATGCTTCTCGTTTATAGTAAAACTTGGCGATGTTTATTTCATATTTGGCTAAAGCATCCTCCATCTCCTTAGCCTGTTTGCGAGAGGCAGGAGCATACTCACTGTCAGGGAATTGCTCATATGAATTTCTGAATGCTTGCAGCGCTTCAAGCATATTGGTTGCATCACGATCCGAGAGGTCGTCTTTTCCCATGAGTACACCGAGCAGGCTTTTGTCTTCCTTGAAGCTAACTAGTCCTTTAAGGTAATAAGCATAAGCTACCGACTCATTGGTCGGATGGAGTTTGATGAAACGGTCTGCTGATGCTTTGACCATCGCGATATCACCAAATCGGTAATACGCATAGATCGTATCAACCATTGCCTGCATAGCATATTCACCATACGGGTACTCGGCCTCAATCCGACGTAAGGTTTCGATTGCATCTTCCCATTCGTTTTCAGACATTTGTACTTGGGCTTCGGCATATAGTTCTTCTGCCGGAGGAACTGGACCATCCTCATCAGCGTCATCATTTCCAAACATTGCACAGCCAGATAATAAGAATATGCAAAACAGAGAAATAATTCGGTTTTGAAACCGAAATCGTAATCCAGTTCTATGTTGGCTTTGTTCTTTGAATGAGAGAAACATGATCAAATTAACTGTATGATTTGCGAAATTTTCGTGAGAGGATTCTTAGGAAATTCCCCGTAATTATCGAATTATAATAGAGCAATTCGTTTGCTCTATTTACCGTATCTTCACTGCCGCTGTTATAATTATCTTACCAATTGTGGTGACTCAACTTTTCAATAGAGGCCTAGCTGCTAGCATTATCGAATTATATACTTTGATCCTATCTACTCACCCTCTATAGAGGGCAAATAATTACTGATAGATATTTCAATCTGAGTCGACCTTCGGTGGGTTCAAACTATACGTATGTATTCACAATTCAACTTGCAGATGATTACAAGATTATTCTAGAAGATCAAATCAAAATTATCAGAACTTCTCCACACGGATGTCCAGTAAGTCCCGCTCTTTCTTGCCAAACACCATTCCGATCAAGTGAATGGGCTCCTTGCGGCTTCGATACTTCACTGCATAGCCCTTTTCCCGAACCTGCGCAATCGCACTGTCGAGACCTGTTTCTGTTCCGCTTTCGTTCTCTACCATCTTGAGTTCCAAAATAAACACCTGATTCTCATGCAAGAGAACCATGTCTGAGCGACCGTGTTTAGTCACATCCTCTACCTTCA
>JAPOUQ010000091.1 GCA_026708585.1 Gammaproteobacteria bacterium | reverse complement strand
AATCCTGGCGAAAGGATGCTCAATTCCAACGGATTAGCCGAATATCCGTCTAACCAACGCCCCCTGACCACATACAAATGGAAAAACAACCTCTGAAACCGAGCAAAAACGAGCGAATAAAAAAGAATAAATTTGCCTTGTGCTCGCGGTCATATCAGCAAATAAATTAAACTATCGCAAGCGATGTTCAAGTGTGTGGTCTGCGAGCATGCCGACCATGCGGACATCAACACAGCCCGCCATTATATTGGCCTCCGGGATTGGGCATCTGCACGGGAAGGGGCGTTATCGTTGGATACCCCGTTGATCCGTGAAATGATATATAAGCTAGCTTGATTTTACTTAAATATATAATTCCCAGAGAAAATTGGGAAGAATAAATCCTGCGAAACTTGTATGCGAAAATAGCATTCAATTTCGAATGATAATGGTCTTTCTCTATGGTCAAGTACTCTTCAAGTCGCCAACAAACTTATCGAGCTGTTCGTTTAGAGACCTCAACCGAGTTATCGTGGATTCATGAACTTCCAGCTTTCTTTGCAACTGAAGCAAATCATTACTGATATTCAAGCCCGCCATTATCGCACAGCGATCAATACCCAAAACTTTTCCGCTTTCGGAAACAGCTTGCATTTGTCTGTCTAGATAATTTGCAGCAGATTTCAAATTCTCAACCGCTTCTTCTTCGCATGAAACCGTGTATTGCTGTTTCATAATGCTAATTTTGATGCTTTTCTTTTCGCTGCTCATCTGTGCTTTTTCTCTTCGCGAATATGATTAAGATTGAGCAGATTCTAGTTTTGCAAGCATGATCTCTATTTTTTCACGCGCCATCTTGTTTTTTTCCCGCAGTTCCTGGAATTCTTCTCTTAGCTCTTTCTGGTCGCCTTTTAACTGATCATTATCTTTACTGATCCTCTCGCAAATCCCAATTAAATCCAAAATACGTTTTTCAAGTTTTTCAATGTTATCGTCTGACAATGAGCAATCCTCCAGTTTCTTTGCGACTGAGTTTATCTATTCAAAAATGCATAAACTCATGAAATTTGTTAAGCTGACGAAATTATTCCAATAGAATTCAGGAGCCGAATATACACTTCTTATCGATTGTGCCATAACCTAATCACCCCTTATTGAAAGGGTAGCACATTGACGCTGACCATGAAACATCTGGATAAGAATATTTTCGCTATATTGAACACCTTCATGCAAGAGAAATAGTTTTTTTAAAATTGTCATAAAACCGCCCTTCTATTTCTTTATGAGTGGGCGAATGATTCTGGGTTCCTGCATGTTCGACTTTGATAGCACCCATTAGGGAACCGAGTTGTGCCGAGGTTTGCCAGTCTAACTTGTTCTCGATACCATATAGCAAACCGGCTCGATATGCATCACCACATCCCGTAGGATCAACAACCGCTGAAACCTTGGCGGGTTTGATCGTGAACTCTTGTCCTTCCACATACACATGAGAACCTCCCGCACCATGTGTAACAATGAATACTCCCGCCTTTTCCTGCATTAACGCCAGAGATAATCCAGTCTTGTTTGACATTAACTGACATTCATAATCATTAACGCAAACATAATCTCCGATAGAGATAAACTCAACGAGTTCTTCTCCAGTAAAACTCGGTAGCGCTTGGCCCGGATCAAAAATTAGCGGAATACCTGAACGATGCAGTTGACGAATATGCTGAGTCATGGCCTGCTTATCATTTGGAGCCACAATTGCAAGTTCAATATTTTTAGCTTCAAGGGCTTTAACAGTGCTAGCTTCCTTCATCGCACCCGGATGAAACGCCGTTATCTGATTGTTATCAATATCGGTAGTAACAAATGCTTGTGCGGTATAAGTACCCTCAATTTCATGAATGTGCGTTGTATCAAGACCGTTTGCATGCATCCATTGACGATAAGGAGCAAAATCCTTGCCAACCGTTCCCATCGGAATTGCATTACCTCCCAACAAATTAAGGTTATATGAAATATTGCCACAACAACCTCCATAGTCCTTTCTCATGCCTTCAGCAATCAAACTTAAATTGATAATGTGAACCTGATCAGCCAATATATGATTGGCAAAGCGATCCTGAAAAACGAGAATTGTGTCGTATGCAATCGAGCCTGTAATCAAAGTAGCCATAAATTTAAACAGGTGATCTGATTAGCCCAAACATTTCAGTTTTATCGATATCGGCACTGATCAAAGCAATTAAAATTATATATCAGCATTTTTTGAAGCTGAGCATATGTAAGGAAGATCACCGATATTTCCCATCGCAAATCCCGCTAGTGTTTTTTTGACAGGCTGCAAACGATCAACAATCTTAAAACCAGCACCACCGATCATGCGACTTCCCTGGATAGAACTGCCAAACAGAAATTTGAATCCGCGCATGGCATTCAATACCAAGCCATTCTCCCCTTTACGCCAACGTTCATAACGCCTGAGCACTGTATAGGAATCAATATCTCGTCCATTTTGTTTGGACTCACCAAGAATCTGAGATAAACAAGCCGCATCTAGGAGTCCCATATTGGCACCAAGTCCGGCTAGAGGATGAATAGCATGAGCCGAATCACCGATTAGAACAACCCGATCAGCAATATAAGATTCAGCTTGATGTTGCATCAGTGCAAATGAAGAACGTTTCCCCGTGCTTAGTATCGTGCCAACCCGCCCCTTAAATATTGTATTCAAAGACTCGCAAAACGCCGCATCATTTTGTGCCAATAGAGTTCGAAAATCCAAATCATTACAGGACCAAACCAATGAGAACTTTCCTTTATCCAGAGGGAGAAGTGCGGCAACCCCGGTTGGCAAAAATACCTGCCATGCAGTATGGCCATCCTGATTCTCCGTAAGCACTTCTGAAACGATTGCATGCTGTCCAGAAATATATTGCTTTTTCCCAATATGCGAAAGCGAGCGACTGATTGAATTCGCACCATCCGCACCGACAAGTAAACGACAACTCACCTCATGCCCCGAGTGGGTTCGCAAATGTAGATATTCGTTTTTGTACGAGATATCCTCAAGTTGAGACTTCTCGATAAGAGAAATATTCGACTGCTGTCTCAAAAATTCGAACAGTGATGAAGTTAGAACTGTATTTTCAATGATGGTACCTAGATGAGGTACTCGAAGCTCATGCGCCGTAAATTGAATGGAACCATCGGTGTCGCTCTCCCATACCTTCATTTGATAGTAGGGGTTCACCCGTTTCTTACGAATATCTTCCCAAATCCCAAGATACTTAAAGATACGAATCGATGCATGGTTAACCGCATTCACGCGAGGATGATAGTAATCACGACTCCACTTAGGCTTTGACTCTCCGCATATCAGACAGATCTGAAAACCTTGAAGTCCGAGTAATCCGGCCATCGTGCTACCCACGACACCACCACCAGATATAGCGATGTCGAAAATCTGTTCTTTACGCTTGAATACCATCAGTGGAATGGTATGCTTGAGGTAAGCTTTTGAGGGATTGCATTTAAACCCATCGTTCTGTTGAGTAATATTTTTTTTGCAAACGGACAAAATTCAATCGCCAATAAACCAGCATTTCGAGCCCAAGAAGCGGGGGCGACAGAATTTGAAAAAACCTGAATCAAAGTATGTGTGAAACTCTCAACCGCCCATGCATCCCGCTTGCGAAGACGTACATATTCCTGAGCCATCTCTGTACTCCCAAGAGCAAACCCAGATTCCACAATCAGCTGAGCAAGGCAGGCAACGTCTCTCAGTCCTAGATTAAACCCTTGCCCGGCGACAGGATGTACTGTATGGGCAGAATTTCCCAACAACACGGACTGTTTAAGCGCTGGGCGATCAACCCGAAACCGACTCAATGGATAACTCTTGCGTGTGGATGCATCAGAAAAGCTTCCCGCACGATCGCCAAACGTTGATTGCAGCAAATCAACAAACTCCTTATTGTTAAGAGATAGTCGTTGATTAACCTGTGAGTTATTGGTTGTCCAGACCACAGCAAAGTGGCAAGCCTCCGAAGCGAATTGGCCAACTCTTGTACCAATATGATGGGGAAGAAGAGCGACCGGACCTTCTGGCAAAAACCGCTCATATGCTCTGCCCTGATGAGGTTGGTCTGTTTGAATCATGCATAAAATTGCTGACTGATGATAGGACTTGATATTGACGACGTAACCAAGTTTTTCTGCAAGATGTGAACGACCGCCATCTGCTACAACCAATAGTTGAGCCGTGACTGACATTATTTTTGATCCATGCACAACTTCAATTTGACAATTAGCCTGATCAGTTCTTGCATTGATCACCGATGCCGGACATAAGAATTCAATCTCTTCACTCTGATCCAACACATCCAACAAAACGCTTCCGATATTTCTGACTCGTATCACATAACCAAGTGCTTCTGTTCCTGAATCGCAACATGATAAGTGAGTCTGTCCAAAACCACCCTGATTTGAAACGTGGATGTCACGGATTGGTTGTACTCCGCCCTGTTCCATCTGTTCCCACAACCCCAAAGCACTGAACACATTGCGCGAACTGAAAGTGAGGGCAACCGTTCTTTCATCGTAGGTAGTTTGTGTCGTAGCATCAAATGCAACAGACTCAACCACCAAAATCCGTTTACCCGAGTTGATCAGGGCACAAGCTAGGCTGGCGCCGCACAAACCACCCCCGGCAATCACAATATCATAATGTCTGGATCTTGATACCAATCGATCAACTAGTCAGCCATGATTGCCTGAATCTCATCAGTATTTTTTGGCACATCGACAGTAAGAACCTCAGGTCCATTTCGTCTAACAAGTACATCATCTTCTATCCTTATGCCAATATTGTGCCACTTTTCGTCGACCTCCTTACAAGGTTCAATGTACAGACCCGGCTCAACCGTCACGATCATACCTGGCTCTAGAGACCGTCCCTGTTTACCTATCTTATAGTCTCCGACATCATGTACATCAATTCCAAGCCAATGGCCTGTTAAATGCATATAGAACTTTCGGTAGGTCTTTTTTTCGATCAGTTCTTCTAGGTCTCCTCGAAGCAATCCGATATCGATCATACCTTCGGCTAATGTCCGAACTGCAACTTCGTGATAATCGGTAACCGGTCGATCTACTCTGACTGCATCGATCGCTGCAACTTGGGCGTTTAAAACTACATCATAGACATCTCTTTGTGCACCAGTAAATTTACCATTTACGGGAAATGTACGTGTGATATCGGAGGCATAGCAGTCAACCTCAACACCTGCATCGATCAGCAGAAGGTCGCCGTCATTAAGACGATCATTATTGTCAATGTAGTGTAATATACAGGCATTTGGTCCACCTGCGACGATCGATGGATATGCTACAGAGAGGCCGCCCCCTTTCAGAAATACATACTCTAATTCAGCTTGAACCTGATATTCATACATTCCGGGCCGAGTTGTCTGCATCGCCCTGATATGTCCTTTGGCAGCAAGTTTGGCTGCTTTTCGCATCGTACGAATTTCTTCAGAATCTTTAATTAAGCGCATTTCATGTAGGATATGATCAAGATGCACAAAGTTGGCTGGGACTTTGGTACCTTCACGGGATTTCGTCCTTAAATCAGAAATGATTGACAAAATTTCCTTGTCCAGATCGGAGTCTTTCCCCATTTGGGAGTAGACATTGTGATATTCAGGGATTAACTCAATCAATACCTCCTGGAGTTTCTCGATGGGAAAAGCCTGATCCGCGCCATATTGCTCTATAGCACCTTCCAAACCAGCTCGACGACCATCCCACCGTTCCATTTCGGGGTCTTTCTCACGACAAAACAAGAGGTATTCACCTTTATCTCTACCCGGCACAAACACAGCTGCTGCATTCGGTTCGGGAAAAGCAGTCAAATAGAAAAAATCACTGTCTGGCCTGAACGGATAGAAAACATCACGGTTTCGCGTGAGATGTTTCGATGTGGTTAGAATTGCGATGCCATCACATAGCATGCCCATGAACTCCGCACGTCTTTTCGTTAAGGCCGTGTTATTCAGCATTTCGATATTCCCTCTTAACTGTTAGGACTGGTTGTCATCTCTTCGTAAATTAACTGAACACCGATCCTGAGATATTCCTCAATCTCACATAGAGCTTGATCGTCCCTATGTTGTTCAGTCTTTTTCTGGGGCAATTCGTATTGGATACCCGCAATCGACAAAATGTCATCAAACATTTCCTTTACTGGACCTGTCTCTTGAAGTATCTCTAGTTCACCGTCATGACAGAAACCCTGAGTAAATCCACTGCACCAGTTTGCAATTTCATCCGACCTGCGAGAAATGGATTCATCATCTTCAGGCAGCATCAGATCAAATACCGGATTGTCGGATTCTAATTTCTGTAAAACCATTTCATATAAAGCCTCTAACGTTTCAGAACCTTGTTTCGATTCCAATTCGAATAAATACAATTTATCGCCTATATGCTGAGCGGAAATTCCCCGGCAAGCCAATCCGGTTAACAAACCATGCGCTTCCGAGACTCCTGACCACCAGCCCAACTCACGAAGCTTCTGATCGAGGCTCGCATACAGTCCGATTGTATTTTGCTCAGACATGATACGGGATCAATCAAAATCTGACCGATTTACCAAGGCAATTCATACCCTTCTGCATGCATGAATTTGCCGCTTTGGTCCAGCTTTAGTTCGTCTATACGTTGAATCAGGCCACTTGCTGCCTTGGCTGGGTCGATACCATTACCACCAGTCATTTGTGTAGCAACCAGTCCTGGATGTATTGCCACCACTGAAATCCCTCTTTCCGACAGATCTCTGGCAAGGCTCACAGAAAATGCGTTCAGTCCTGCCTTCGACATGCGGTACCCATAACGACCTCCTGATTCATTATCACCCATGGATCCCATTCGACTGCTTATTAGCCCAATTTTGGAACCTGCTGAGAAATTGTCCAATAGTCCATGGACTACCCGCAAAGGTCCGAGAGTATTGACTTGAAATTGGAGTTCAATTGCCTCAAAGTCAAGGCTATCAAGATTTTCGCGACTTAGAATTCCGGCATTGTGCACTAAGATATCAATTTCGATATCTTCCGAATTCAATCGCTGTTTGAGCGCTTGAATGCTATCACTATTTCGAACATCAAAGTCGGTTTGGGTTTGAACATTTAATGCAGATAGTTCTTCTGATATCGTTCTACAGGTTGCAATAACCTGGTCATCTCTGGCAGAGTACTGACGGCATAATTCAAGACCAATTCCACGGTTAGCACCGCAAATTACTACTGAGGCCATATCCTATTCATCGTTTTGGTTAATGGGCAAGGCAGTCTGACAGAATATCATGAGTTGCATGATACTTACAATCGCTAACACCAAAGACCCCTACCCATAGAGAAGTATATGACGACCTTGAGGTCGTGTATTTTTAGCAATTAGAAGTATACTTCATCAAAGTGTTTCGATATTGGACAATAATCTACCAATACAATAATCCTGATAGTCTCTGTAATATCAACCAGCAACGATTAACCTGGTACATCCGTCAGTTTTTGGCCGGCCAAGCCGAAAGGATACCGGTTGCTGTCGACCATCTTTTATTGCCTTATTATCTGCACAGAGATAAGTCCGATTGAGTGAATCAATCGCCGAATTAAGGTGGTTATGCAGGAAGAGTATTCCTCCAGTTCTCTCAAGTTATGGTTAAATTACTTTGCAAATGTTCGTCTAGTTTTCATAAGTAACCCCCTTGATTGTGTACCATTGTTGTTTCACCCTACTGATCCTATTACTACAACATAAACTGTCAATTTGGATTCATGAACGATACCCAGTCGATAACTCAAAAGGTAAAGGAAGGTTGGATTTCTTCGAGGATGACTTTTTGGGATTATTCCGATAAGAATTGCCTTCGAACTTTACGAACAAATCTGAAAACATCGCGAGATGATAAACTGTCGTAGGTATAATCTACCAGCAAGGTTTTTACCGAGGGTTGTTTTGTAAACTTACCTCGGACCGAAAACTGTTATGATTGATACTCTTTGAGTTGCAGCAATGGTTCTTCGATCATAGATCAAGAAATTATTCGCTCGAAATGATTGATGTATTCTCTAAAACAGAAGTTCTGGATTATCACATCAATCTTGTTATATATTCGATGAATCTACAGCAGAAATCTGGAATGTCCTTGTTTTTGAAATTCTCGTTTCGGACAGCATACTATCAAGAAATCAAAACGATTTTGTTGTAGTCTATCCTCTTACAAAAAACCCATATTCAAATCAAGGGTAGAGATGTCCTATAAACACTCCAAACGATTCTTAATGTGTTGTCCGATAAGATGTTTGTGCATAACAGGATTTCTAATTCTTTTCCATGGCCCAGTTCTTGGTTCATCAGAGAAACTGCAGATACTCGAACAACCGGAGATACTCAAACCTGTCAAACAGCAGACTCGTATCATAAAACTCGTTAATCACATAATCAATCGGACTCACTACCTGAAAATCAGTCTAGACGATGATTCTTCTAGTCGCATCTTCGACCAATTTGTTGATAATCTGGATCCATCCAAGATGTATTTTCTAAAATCAGATATTCAGAACTTCAAGGATCAAGGACTACACCTTCGTCTGGATGATGACATTAAATCTGGCCGGCTTGATACGGTCTTTGAGGTATTCAACCTATACCGAAAACGTGTATATCAGCGTATCCGATTTGCTTTGTTACGATTAGACAAGCCTTTTAACTTCAAGATTAACGAAACCTTTGAGTTGGACCGTGAGAATTTAAATTGGTCAGAGTCGATGGATGGACTCGACGATTACTGGAGGAAACGCATAAAGAACGACATCATCAACCTGAAACTGTCTGAGGAAGAAGAATCTGATATCCCAACCTTGCTTTCCAAGCGATATCGCAATATGGCCGATCAATGGACAAAAATGGATGAACAGGATGTATTTGAAATTTTCGTGAATACCTACGTCGGTGCATTCGATCCAAATACCAGTTATTACTCACCCATCCGTGCTGAAAACTTCAAAATACAGATGAGTCTTTCTCTTCAGGGTGTTGGTGCAGTTCTGCAAATGGAGGATGGATATGTTGTTGTGAGACGTATCATCTCGGGCGGGCCTGTAGATCGCTCTGGCAAACTACAACCGGATGACCGTATTGTTGGAGTCGGACAGGAGGATAGCGAAATTGTAGACATTGTCGGGTGGAAACTCGATGATGTGGTCAAACTGATCCGCGGTCCAAAACAAACAACTGTCAGACTGGAAATACTACCTGCTGAGACAGGCTTATCTGGGAAGTCCGAGATCATCTCGATCGTTCGTGATAACATCCGACTAGAGCAACAAGCTGCACGCAGTAATATCATTGAGGTAGAGACTGACTCCGGCATTTCCAATATTGGCTTAATTACCTTGCCAACTTTTTATACAGGTATTCAAAGCCGAGACAAATCAACCAGGCGAAGTACCACTTCCGATGTTCGAGATTTGGTCGTAGATATGCAGAGTAAAAATATTGAAGGTCTAATCATTGATCTGCGTGGTAATGGAGGAGGTGCGCTTAGTGAGGCTATCGGTTTAACCGGACTGTTTATCCGAAATGGCCCTATTGTGCAAATACAGGACTCAGCCGGACAGACAGATATTGACTATGACAGGGATGCCGAACTCATTTATGATGGACCATTGATGGTGCTGGTTGACCGATACAGCGCTAGCGCATCAGAAATATTCTCTGGAGCGATCCAAGACTACAACCGTGGTCTGATTGTTGGTGAGCCTACCTATGGTAAAGGCACTGTGCAGAATATCGTTAATCTAGACAATCTTGTTCGAACCGATGACCCGCTTGGACAAGTTAAAATCACTACTGGTCAATTCTTCCGGATCAATGGTCACAGTACTCAGTATCGTGGCGTTGTGCCAGATATCGTCTGGACAACGATGAGAGAGTCCGATGAAATTGATGACCAACATGGCGAACGTGGCTATGACAACCCGATACCCTGGCGAAGCATTAAACAAGCCAAGTTCAACCCCTATCAATCCAAACTCCCCCAGTCTGTCATTGATCAATTGATTACAAATCATGAGAGTCGAATAAATTCTAACTCTTACTTTACCTATACTCGAAAAATTAACGAACTTTTTTGGGGTACCGTGTCGAGAAAGAAAATTAGCCTCTCCGAATCAATTCGACAATCGGAAAGTGCACAACATGAAGCAAAAATCGAGATGTTTGATAACTACCGCAAGCAAGCACTCGAACTTCTAGAAGCTGATTCAGATAGAATGATAAGCCTATCTGAAAACCAGCCAGACTCCCAAGATTCAACGGAGTACCTGATTGAAGCGGCCCACATTCTGCTTGATAGCATACATATCCAGACTTTGGCTGGTGATTTGGCAGAGAATCGGCTAACCAGTTCGACCAGTATGCACAACTAGGTGAATCCAACCGATTTATCCAAATAATCGAAATGTTTTTTGTATAGGTTTTACTAGCCATCTTCGTATGGATCGCTCTTTCTTTTAATCAACTGATATGAAATTTTCAAATTTCTCGAAAATGTTTTCTCCGGATGACGGAGTCCTTCAACTGATGGAAGACCTCGGTGAAGCTCTTGAACCAAAGTCGAACAAGATGATGCTTGGTGGGGGCAATCCTGCGTCCATACCCGAGATGCAAGAGATATTTCACAAGGAAATGCAGACACTGCTCAATACAGAAAATGAATTCGAGAGCATAGTGGGCAACTATGGTGGACCTCAAGGACAACAAGGATTCATAGATCAATTGGCCAACATGCTATCGCAAGAATTTGGTTGGCCTATCACACGAGATAACATCGTAATTTGCAACGGTAGCCAGTCAAGTTTTTCTACATTGTTTCGGCTATTTTCTGGATCCTTCCCTGATGGCGGTACCAGGAAAATTCTATTCCCAATTACCCCAGAGTACATAGGCTATAACAATACTGTCGATCCGGCCAACTTCGAGTCGAGAAAACCAAAAATTCAACACCTGCCTGATGATGATCTTTTTTTCAAATACAGTATACGATTCGAGGAAATAGAAATTGATCATCGATATGGTGCTGTATGCGTATCCCGACCGACCAATCCGACTGGAAATGTGATTTCCGATCGAGAACTCGCCCAACTATCTGAGTATACAAACGCAGTGGATGTACCGCTAATTCTTGATGGCGCATATGGCCTTCCATTTCCTGGGATATTGTTCACAGAAGCCACCCCATTATGGAATGAAAACATCATTCTATGCTTGAGTCTGTCAAAACTTGGCTTGCCGGGAGTACGTACCGGGATTGTTGTTGCCAATCGAGAGATCATTGATTATGTGAAGTCCTCAAATGCAGTGTTCAATCTTTCTCCCGGGGCAGTCGGGCCTGCGCTGATGAAACGTCTGATAGGAAATCGTACAATTCTAAACCTCTGTCGCAATGTCATTCTTCCTTACTATCAGGAACGACTCGATCAAACGATCTCGATCGTTAGGGAGACTATGGGAGACTTGCCAATCAAAATTCACAAGCCAGAAGGTGGGATATTCCTATGGCTATGGTTTCCAAATTGCTCAATTGATAATTCAACTTTGTATAAACGACTCAAAAAGCGCAATGTATTTGTACTCTCAGGCCATCATTTCTTCCCGGGCCTTGATCAACCTTGGCAGCATACTCAAGAATGCATACGCATCTCTTATACAGCAGACTTTGATCAAGTCTTGAGGGGTATAACAATTATTGCCGAGGAAATCCGAAGAGGTTATTAGGATTACTGGATTATTCGAACTCTGAATATTTATTTGAGGAATTGCATCAAACCT
This sequence comes from Gammaproteobacteria bacterium, assembly GCA_026708585.1. GTDB lineage: Bacteria > Pseudomonadota > Gammaproteobacteria > Arenicellales > Poriferihabitantaceae > Poriferihabitans. The sequence continues at coordinate 14,846 of JAPOUQ010000091.1, read as the reverse complement.
GTTCTGCAAAAAACGCTTCAAAGTCAGATAATGAAAGTAAGAATGACAATCGCGGCTATCCACACGATCTGCCAGAGTAGATTGTCCTTATCTCGCCTATAGGCTTCGGCATCTCGTCCAAAATCGCGCTGAGCCATGTCCGTCTTTCAGTCAGCCATCTGCTCGGCCAGCCGCGCAATATCAGTCTTGTACCCTTGCTTATGTGTTCCCATTTTCTGATCTAAAACAGCAATTCGCTCCGATAGTTCATAATTTTGTTGACTCACGCATGTTTCTACCTTATCTGACCATGGCACATATTCAAGCCGGATTGCCTCGCTTGGACACTTGATAAACAACAAGTCAAATGCCTATGCTGAATTTTGATAAATAGTCTTTAACCATTCCTCTGGTAAGTTAGTACTTGGAATTATCGATATTCAAATGTTATATTGAAACCTGCATTAGCCAGATAATCTTTTTCAGTCTGCAGATCAAATACCGTCAAGGGGTGAGAATGAGACCATTTTGAACTCAAAATCAAGATCAGACTATTACCAAAGGCTTGCAATTTGGCTTCATCAAGAGTTATATCTGACCGTCCTCTATAAAATGTTATTGCAAGTCTCAAGATAACAGTCAATCTTTTGATCTTCAATGAATTTTGAGGACCTAGCCACTCGATATCATTGAATCGTGGTTTCTGTCGGCTATTCCCCACAATTAATGCTAGCATTCTCTGGGCTTGGCGGGAAAAACCATCTAGATCGCTATTCTCAATGATGTATGCCCCATGTACGTGATGATGGGAATAGGAAATTCCTATACCAATCTCATGCAGTTGGGCAGCCCAAAAAAGTAATTTGTGATCGATATCTTCTTTCAAATCCCAATTTTTCTGGACTTGATCCAGTAACAAACCAGATAGTTTGCCAACCCGCTCTGCCTGACTTACGTCGGATCCAAAGAATTTGGCTAACTCACGAACTGCTGAAAATCTCGCGTCTTCATCATGCAAACGATCAATCAGATCATAGGCTACACCTTCTCGCAATGCTCCATCAGAAACATCTATTCTGTCCATTCCAAACTCATTCAAAAGTTCCGAAAGAATAATAAAGCCACCAATAAATACTGGTCTCCGTTGCTCTGAAACCAGCAACAAATTCTCACTGCTTTGATTCTCCAGCATCCAACTTCGAATCGCATCTATACCATCTTGTGAGATCCAGTCTTTCTTGATACCAAGACTTCTTGACAATTTATCGATTGCACGTATCGTTCCAGAGGTTCCTACAACTTCATCCCACCCTATTTGCCGGTATTTATTCACAATTGTCTCGAGTTCTCTGCGCACGTATTGACTGGCAGTATTCATACGCTTTTCAGTGATTCTCGAATCATGAAAAAATCGTCTAGTCAGACTTACACATCCAATATAAAGACTATCCAGTTGAAGTGGGCGATACCCTTGGCCAGCGATAATCTCGGTGCTACCGCCACCGATATCAATGACTAGACGCTTCTGATTGGATACAGCCAGTCCAAAAGCCGCACCCAAATACACCATTCTTGCTTCTTCATGCCCCGAAATAATTGAAATCGGGTACCCAAGAACCTCTTCAGCTCTAGCAAGAAACTCGCGGCTATTTCTAGCAACTCTCAGGGTATTGGTTCCTACCACACTGACCCGATGTGATGGAATGGCTGACAGACGTTCACGAAAACGCTTGAGACACTCAAGAGCTCGTTGCTGTGATTTCTCGGACAAAGTTCGATCATCCTGAAGCCCTGCTCCAAGTCTAATCATCTCTCGCACTCGGTCGACAACACGAATTCCGCCCTCTTCTCCTTCTACAGCGATCAGCATGTGAAAACTGTTCGAACCAAGGTCAATAGTCGCAATATAATCCCAATGTTCGGGTCTCGCTTGAATAGTCAATTTGATGATATCTGTTCTGGTAATCGAAGATGAACCCGAACTTGTTCATTTCTGAATTTCATACTTGCGTAAAATGATCGATTATTAGCTGAAGCCTTTTATTGTCTCTGTATTCATTGATCTCTAGTCGATAGACTGCCTCAATTTCCCTCAAAGGAGGGGCTTTTTCGCCTTCCTCTACGATATTGAAGACGATGGCATCAACGGGTGCTTTCCGACCTTTGACAGCAAGTCGTAATTTAAGATGATGTTTTCCAACCACATACGCTTGTTGAACATAAAATCTACCAAAGAATGTGGGCACAGGAAATGACTTTCCCCAGGTGGTTACTCCTGCAATTAAATCTGCATTATCTAAGGTGATCTCATGAGCATGAAGCATGCCGTCAGTCTCAACGGTTTCACCATCTCCATACTCGTTTAAATACGCTTCAACCTCTGTCCAATAAGCATACCGAAACCGCTCAAATTGACCTTGCTGGATCGTTAAACCTGCCGCCATTGCATGACCACCGAATCGATGAATAAGTCCAGGGCTCTTACAAGAAATCCTATCCAGCAAATCACGAATATGCAACCCATCAATTGAACGGGCTGATCCGGTTAGATTGCCATCTTCCAATTGAGAAAAAACCACAACAGGTAAGCCGGTAAGGTCTTTCATTCGGGCTGCGATCAAACCATTAAGCCCCTGATGAAATTTTGCATCATACAAACAAATTTTTTGCATCAGTTCAGGGTCACTATTTGAACCGATAAAATCTGAAGGTGATAAATCACCAATAATCTTTAAGGCATCATCCTTCATGGATTTTTCGATATCCCTTCGTTTTTTGTTGATTTGATCTAAACGAGTAGCATATTCTCTGGCCTGTTCATCCGAATTGGCTAGCAGACATTCAATACCAATCCGAATATTTTCAAGACGTCCAGCAGCATTTAATCTGGGTGCAACTGCAAAGGCCAAATCCATTGAACTTGCTTTCTCAGGCTTGCGATTGGATATTTCAAGCAAAGCCAGAATACCCTTGCAACATTTTTCTGCACGAATTCTTGATAAGCCTTGTGAGACCATAATTCGATTATTCCGGTCCAACGGTACAACATCAGCAACTGTCCCTAGTGCGACCAGATCCAGAAAATTTGCTAGATTGGGTGGTTCCAGTCCAGATACTTCAAACCACCCGTTTTTGATCAATTCCCGACGGACCATGATCAGGAGATAAAACATGACTCCGACCCCAGCTAGATTCTTGCTACCAAATTGACAACTTTCCTGATTCGGATTTAAGATTGCATCTGCTTCAGGCAGGTTATTCCCTGGCAAATGATGATCCGTAATTAATACCTTAACACCCTGTTCCTTTAGGATTTTCACTCCCTCAATACTGCTAATGCCATTATCGACCGTAACTACCAGTTCCGGATTCTCATCCAGTACATCTATTGCAATTTCTTTTGAGAGTCCGTAACCATGTTTAAACCGATTCGGCACAATGTAGCCAACATCATTCGCACCGAATGCATTCAAAACCCGCAATCCAAGAGTGGTAGCAGTCGCTCCATCAACATCATAATCGCCTACAATCACAATACGATTGCCTTCTAGGATTGCTTGGGTCATAATTTCCGTAGCAACTTCCCGATTATACAAACCCTCTGGGTTGAGCAAATTCGCTAAGGAATAATCTAATTCCTGTTCATTCTGAACTCCTCTGTGCCAGTATAACCGCCTCATCAATTCTGATTGAATTGACATCAATCCTGGTGGACATTCTGTTCCAATATTCCTGAACTCAGGCCTTGAAACTATTTTCTTATTTCTGAAATACACGATATAGATGAGGAATAATTGTGATCCTAGCCAGCATCAAAACACCTTTATATGCAGATATTGGTCTATCTGAAACACAGTTCAATTATGTCTTGAGCAAAAATAGGCTAGATTACTGCAGTTTTTTGATACATATTTTATTTTTATTAATTTTTTTAATTCTTTTAATTGAAAAGACGTTGCAACAAAACCCCGTAAGCGGAATTATAATCGCTAGTCTTTTATTTTTTATGAGTAATTCGCATGACTAGAGAACAGCAAGCTCAAATTTTGCAAAGAGAGTGGACTATAAATCCCAGATGGAAAGATGTACGCCGGACTTATTCGGCTGAAGATGTGGTTCGATTGAGAGGTTCCGTACAACCTGAATATACGTATGCCAGAAATGGCGCTGAAAGGCTTTGGAAGCTGATCAATGGAGATGCGAAAAAGGGGTATGTGAACTGCTTGGGTGCTTTGACTGCAGGCCAAGCTCTGCAGCAAGCCAAGGCCGGTATCGAAGCAATTTACCTATCCGGATGGCAAGTTGCTGCGGATAATAATAGTTCGGAAACGATGTACCCTGATCAATCGCTGTATGCTTATGACTCGGTGCCCACGGTAGTTAGACGCATAAACAACACATTTGCCCGTGCTGATCAGATTCAATGGCAACGAGGTATTGAAGCGGGAGATTCCAATTTCATAGACTACTTTCTGCCGATTGTGGCTGATGCTGAGGCAGGTTTTGGTGGAATACTGAATGCATACGAACTTGCTCGCAACATGATTGTGAATGGTGCGGCAGGGATCCACTTTGAAGACCAGCTTGCTGCCGTCAAAAAATGTGGTCATATGGGGGGCAAGGTTCTGGTGCCAACTGAAGAAGCAATCCAAAAATTGATTGCCGCAAGACTTGCATCAGATGTACTTGGGGTGCCAACGATCATTCTAGCTAGAACCGATGCTGAAGCTGCCAACCTGCTGACTTCCGATGTTGATGATCGGGATAAACCTTTCATTACAGGTGAACGGACGGCTGAAGGTTTTTTTCGAGTAAAAAATGGTCTAGAACAGTCGATTTCAAGAGGGGTAGCGTATGCTGAGTATGCTGACTTAGTGTGGTGTGAGACTGGCACACCTGATCTGGGATTTGCTCGCGAGTTTGCTCAAGCTGTCAGAACCGCTCATCCAAATCAGTTGTTAGCCTATAACTGTTCGCCATCCTTCAACTGGAAGCGTAATTTGAACGATTCAGATATTGCCAATTTCCAAGAGGAGATTTCAGCCATGGGTTATAAATACCAGTTTATAACGTTAGCTGGCATTCACAGCATGTGGTACAACATGTTTGATCTTGCTCATGAGTATGCTCAGGGCAACGGCATGAAACATTATGTTGAGAAGGTCCAGGAGCCCGAATTTTCTGCCGATCAAAAGGGATACTCATTCGTAGCCCATCAACAGGAGGTAGGTGCGGGATATTTCGATGATATAACGATGACTGTGCAGGGCGGCAGTTCTTCGGTAACTTCGTTATCGGGATCGACTGAAGAGGAACAATTCTAATTCTGATTTTAGTACCTTACTTATTAGAATTATGCAGAAAACACAATTTAACTTATCACTAAGTTTGGTTCTGACTCTGCTAGGTTAGGAATTACATGATAAAGTCCAAGCCCATAACTGATCTCAAAGATAAATTGGTGTCTGCCTGAAACTGAGTTTCCTGGCAGACACGATCCACCGTTAGTAAAGGTATTGTATTTCTGCATACAAAAAACGAGGCATTTGTATTTTTACACCAAAATGTTGCGATATCCAAAAGTAATGAATTTCGAGTAGCTCATTCACTCTCTGCAAATTGCAAATTCTGAATCGATTACGATTTATGATAATCGTTCGACACGAATCCAGATGATTTTCCCTTCTATGGAATTCAGCGCCTCTACTCTCGCAACAGCCTTCATCAAATTCCTCTCCCGGGTATTTTGAGTCATTAGAATAACTGTAACTAATTCATCCGGATGACCATGACCTTTCTGCAATATAGAATCAATGCTAATCTCGTTTTCGCCGAAGATTGATGAGATTGCAGCCAGTACTCCTGGACGATTTACCGCCTGCATGCGTAGGTAGTATGAGGTTTCAATCTGACTGATATCCAGTATTGGTAGATCAATCAATGAATCAGCCTGAAAAGCCAAATGCGGAACACGATTTTGCGGATCAGTAGTAAACGCCCTGACCACATCAATCAAGTCAGCCACTACTGCCGATGCAGTCGGTTCTGATCCAGCACCAGGTCCATAGAACATAGACTGACCCACAGCATCTGCCTGAATCAATACCGCATTCATCACACCCGAAACATTGGCAATCAAATTTTGTTTGGGTATCATAGCCGGATGCACTCGAAGTTCCAAACCATCGTCAGTCCGACGGGATATTCCAAGATGTTTCATCCTGAACCCTAATTCATCTGCATACTCAATATCAGTCTTCTGGATGTGCTCAATACCCTGGATGTACACTGCCTCAAATCGCAATGGAACACCAAAAGCTATCGAAGCCAGAATTGTTAACTTGTGTGCGGCATCAACACCTCCGACATCAAAACTGGGATCCGACTCTGCATAACCCAACTCTTGAGCTTCTTTAAGAACATCTTTAAACTCTCGCTGCTTATCAGTCATCTGTGAGAGAATGTAATTGCAGGTGCCATTGATTATTCCAACAAACCATTCAATCTGATTGGCAGACAGACCCTCTCTGATCAATTTAATGATGGGAATACCTCCTGCGACTGCAGATTCAAACCCCACCATCAAACCTTTTTCTAATGCTTTTCCAAAGATTGTATTTCCCTGATTTGCGATGAGTGCCTTGTTAGCAGTTACTACATGTTTGCCATTCTCAAGGGCCTGCATAACCGCATCAAATACATCCTCACCACCAATTAATTCGACAATTACTTGAATGTCTGGATCATTAACAATATCCATCATACGATCTGTTAATGTAATACCATGGGTATTTGTGTCACGTTTCTTTTCAAGATCATTGACTGCAATTGCAACCACTTTCATTTCTCTGCCAGCTCTGCGTGATATTTCCTCCATGTTTCTTTGCAACACGGTCAGTGTGCCTCCACCGACGGTGCCAAATCCTAATAAACCAATCTTTACTACACTCACTTTTTCTGCTTCTTACTTGTTAAACTCAAGGGGCGGATTTTATCCTGAATAAATCATCTTATGAAACTCCATCTTGACAAATCTAAACCCCAGAACAGTATCCAATCTTGTACCCAAATTGAGACCGGCTTTCTGATCAATATTGATAACCGATCTTACACTTCCAGCCTGATTATCACTCCTGATCTAGTAATTGACTGGGCAGTCAAAAATCTGATTGAAATTTGCGCTGAGGATTTTAAAAGGATAGTCGAGCTCAATCCTGAAGTCGTAATCTTGGGTACTGGTCCCACTCAGGATTTTCTGGATCCAAAAGTCTATTTGCCTCTTATTGAAGCAGGAATAGGACTTGAAGTTATGGATACCCAAGCTGCATGTAGGACATATAGCATTCTTTTGCATGACGATCGAAAAATAGTTGCCGCATTGATTCTATAATGAATCTATAGTCTTACCCAAAAAACTTTCGTGAATTGAGATTTTTGTGATTCAACAAACCATGCAAGCTCTTCAAAAAGAAGTAATCGATAACAATCCAGAAATTCTAATGGGCCGATTCAACCTGAAATTCTGCTGAACAACATGTTAAACATAAACCTCACTATCCCCTTCTGTCTGTATATAATCAGACGAACATGACCATTTTAAAGATCCTATGAAACGAGTGCTTTTTGCATGTTCAGTCTTACTGGGCGTTTGTGCTGCGATTGTTTTGGCTACAAGCCAAACCCAAACGATCGCTTCCTCTCAATCTTCGCAATCCACAGATTCTCTAAAAGTTGCAACATTCGCTGGAGGGTGTTTCTGGTGTCTTGAATCGACATTTGAAAAGATAAACGGAGTTACAGAGGTAATCTCCGGCTTTAGTGGAGGACAGACCCAGGAACCAGAATACAAGGAAGTAGTCAAAGGCGATACTGGTCATACCGAAACTGTACAAATCTACTTTGATCCAGGTATTATTTCATATGATGAGTTACTCTGGTATTACTGGCGTGAAATTGATCCAACCGATGCAAAAGGGCAGTTTGTAGATCGTGGTAGTGCATACCGACCTGCAATTTTTTACCATGACGAAAACCAAAAAACAGCTGCAGAAAATTCTCGTGACATGCTTGCGTCATCTGGTCGTTTTGACAAACCGATTGTGGTTGAATTACTCCTATTCAAAGCATTTTGGGAAGCGGATGACTACCATCAAGACTTCTATAAAAAGTCCTCTCTACGCTATAAAATTTATCGGGCTGGTTCAGGTCGAGATCAGTTCCTTGAAGCTACCTGGGGCGAGGAACTTAAATCACCCTATACTTCCGAATCAGCAACCCTCCCTGAAGATAATCCAGAGTCTCTGTATTCCCGACCGCCCGACAATGAAATCAAGGACAAACTATCCGATATTCAATATAAGGTAACCCAACATGATGGCACAGAACCGCCCTTTCAAAATGAGTATTGGGACAATAAAGATCATGGAATCTATGTTGATATTGTCTCTGGGGAACCACTGTTTTCATCAACAACCAAATACAAATCTGGAACTGGATGGCCGAGTTTCTGGGAACCAATCAATAGCGATTTCATCGTAAAGAAAACCGATTACAAGTTAATTTATCCTAGAACAGAAGTACGCAGTCGCATTGGAGATTCACACCTTGGCCATGTTTTTAATGATGGACCTGCTCCTACTGGACTTAGGTACTGCATAAACTCTGCCGCCCTAAATTTCGTCCCCAAGGAAGAAATGCAAAGTCAGGGTTACGGCGATTATCTCGCGTTATTCCAGTAAGTGATGACGATCTAGTTTCACAACAAACCGCTAAGAAGTGATCAAGCCAGTTCACTTGAAATTGTAAATGTAACTCTGTGATCCCTTTTGGTCACAGAGTATTGTTTTCGATCTTTCCAAACTGACGGCGAATCTCGAACAAGCAAACCCCTGTTGCTACTGAAGCATTCAGACTTTCCACCTGACCAAATAATGGAATTCGTATTTCCATATCACAAGCCTCTGCTGTTAGCCTCTTCATGCCTTGACCTTCATTTCCAATCACTAATGCTACTCGACCATGAAAGCCTATCTTATATAGTTCGTTCACCCCTCTATCCGAAGTCCCATATACCCAAAAACCTTTTTTTTTGAGCAATTTCATTGCGTTTACAATATTTGAAACCAATATGATACTCAAAGTCTCGACAGCACCTGATGCAACCTTTATGACAGTCTGATTAACTGGACATGCTGAATGCTTAGGCATGATCACGGCATTCACACCTGCAGATTCGGCAGTTCTTAGGCAAGCACCAAGATTATGAGGATCTTGAAGATGGTCAAGAATGAGAATTAGGGCATTGCCAGAATCTATACCCTGAATGACCTGTTTGATCGTTGTAATCTGATTTACTGAAGTAGACACATATTCAGCCACCACTCCCTGATGGAGACCATACCCAGATATTTCATCAAGTTTAGCTTTTGCACATCGAATTACTGGAATATTTTGTTCAATTGCCAACTTCTCAAGACCGCTCAATCTTGGTGAGGAGGAGGATTCACTTAAATAAAGTGTGTACACTGAACCCAGCAACTGAAGTTTGGCCATCACTGAGTGGATACCAAAGCAAATTTGATATTTTTGACTATTCATTTTGATCAATTGAAAAGTTTACCCGTGACTCTGTCAAATCAACATCCGATACTTGTACTTCAACTCGGTCTCCAAGTCGAAATATCTCTCCAGATATGTCTCCTGTTAGTGTTTGACTAGTTCCATCAAATCGATAGTAGTCTGGACCGAGTCGACTGATGTGAGCAAGACCATCAATCAAAAGTTCATCAAGTCGGATAAACAATCCAAAATCCTTGACTCCGGTCACAACACCTGAAAAACGTTTACCAATTCGTTGCAACATATACAGGACCTTATACCAAGCAATCGCATCATAGACAGCAGCATCCGCTCTACGCTCCGCCATTGAGCATTGACTGGAAGTCTCGTCAAGACTCATGCATGATGAAAATGCTTTTTTATAACCAGGTAATTTGATCTGCGACTTAATCAAACGATGAATCACAAGATCGCCATAGCGTCTGATCGGTGAGGTAAAATGAGTATAGTAAGTAAACCCAAGTGCAAAGTGATCTGATAACTCCGAGGCATAGAAGGCTCGCCCCATACATTGCAATAATAAAATCTGGACTGCATCACGCAACCCACTGCTATCGATTACACTCCCCAGTAATTTCTGAAAATCTGTTGGATTCGGTTTTTTCCCTCCCTCCAGGAAGACACCAAAGGCTTGCAGATGCTGGCGCAAAACAATGATATCTTCAGGAGAGGGCCCGGAGTGAACCCTGTATAACGCCCTATTTCTATATCGACAATGAATAAATTCAGCAGCACAACGGTTAGCAACAAGCATGCATTCTTCAATAATTTTATGGGAGTGTAAACGTTCCGTTGCTACAATGGTTTTTATCTGCCCCTCTTGATCTACATCAATTCGTGACACTGGAAATTCAAATGTAATTGAACCATTATCTATTCGATTTGATTCAAGAATCGTGGTAACCGATTTCAAGTTGTTTATGCTGATTTCCAGTTGATCACTCTTGATCATATTTTTGTCTTCATGCGAAGAGAGAAACGCTTCAACAGCTTCATAAGTCATCCGAGCGTGTGACTTGATGACCGCCTGGTAGAACTCATATTCCGATATCTGACCATGGTGGTCTATTCGTATGTCACAAACTAGTGAATTTCTTTCTTCATGAGGATTTAATGAGCAAACTACATTTGAGAGTACTTCGGGGAACATAGGTACAACTCGGTCTGGAAAATACACACTTGTCCCTCTTCGGTACGCCTCTAGATCCAGTGCACTCCCAGTCTTAACATAATGGCTGACATCCGCGATAGCAACAACCAGTCGCCAACCGTAACTTTCTTCTGAGCAATACACCGCATCATCAAAATCCCGGGCATCGCAGCCATCAATAGTGATGAAAGGAATGTCACGAAGATCTTTACGTGTTGCGCCTATAGTAGGCGTTTTTTGATTGGACTGAATCGAACTACTTTCATTGATCACATCTTGTGGCCAAAGGTATGGTATATCAAATTTATTGAGAACCATTATTGTTCGCAACTTAGGATCCATTTGTTGACCGAGAATCTCTACAACCTTCCCAGAAAATCTCCCCTTTGCGAAAGGAACCGAAGTGAAGACTACTTTTACAATATCACCATTTATCAACACAGTATTTTGAAGCTCATACTTGATCGCAACATAATTTGGGAATCGCTTACTAAGAGGCTGAACGATGATTCGACAACCACCAGAATCAACCTTTAATTTGCCTACAACAGAATTTACCGAACGATTGAGTACTCCTAGCACATGTGCTTGTAAAAGATTTTTTCGCTTTTGCGTGATTAACAGACAAATAACCCGATCTCCATGGATAACACGCCTAAGTTGTGCCTTGGTTAGTGAAATGACCTTATTGTTTTGGGCGGGAATAATTACTGATCCTTCACCATCTAGATTGACAGAAACCAAGGCATCTGCTAATACATGCGAAGATGGTATTAAGAATTCATCCTTCCGATTTTGAACCAGCAATCCGACTGTTTCTAGCAAATCAAGGCGTTCACGAATCGATGGTATATCATCATTTTCAGAGTGTCCGAAGTGACGACATATATCATCAAAGTGTATTGCAGAATCATGTCCCAAAATATAATGAAGAAGGTGAGCGGGTGATGGGTATCGGTTATTTCCAGAAAATACCTGAAATTCCTCAATGGTGTTTTGAATTTCACGATAGTTTAACAATGACTTCATGATAATGAATTAATTAAATATAGTCGTTTTCTTCAAGTATAATCATTCTCTTTTATAGTCACAGATATGACACAAAAATTAAAACTGGGCATACCCAAAGGAAGTCTCCAAGTAGCAACCGTTGATTTATTCTCTCAAGCAGGGTGGATTATCAACCCTAGATCGCGTAACTATTTTCCTTCCATCAATGACGATGAAATTAGTTGTTCATTGGTTAGGGCTCAAGAAATGGGCTCATACATTACAAATGGTGTGCTTGATGCTGGCCTAACTGGTCAGGATTGGTTAGCTGAAACAAATTCAGATGTTGAAATTATATCCCATCTGATCTATTCAAAATCCTCTGATCAGCCTTGCCGTTGGGTGCTGGTAGTAAAACAAAATTCAGAAATTCAATCTGTTCAGGATCTTGAAGGAAAAAGAATCGCTACTGAACTGGTCAACTTTACTCGTCAGTTTCTGACCGAACGCAGCATCAATGCTGCAGTGGATTTTTCTTGGGGTGCTACCGAAGCAAAAGTAGTCGAGGGATTAGCGGATGCTGCAGTCGAAATTACAGAGACTGGGAGCACAATTCGGGCCCATGGACTCCGAATTCTTTGCGATCTTATGGAAACTCATACCGTCTTTGCTGCCAATAAGTTGGCCTTGGAAGTTCCTTGGAAACGAAAAAAAATTAAACAAATTTCTATGCTTCTGGTTAGCGCACTCTCTGCAAGAGAGCGGGTTCTGTTGAAAATGAATGTTCCAAAAGAGCGAATTACTGATATTGTAAATAAGCTACCTAGTTTGCATGCACCAACCATTAACCATTTGCACGATGGAAAATGGTTAGCGATAGAAACCGTAGTTCATAAAGAGGAGGTGAGAACCCTGATTCCAGTACTCAAATCAAGCGGCGCAGAAGGCATTCTGGAGATCTCACTTCATAAGATGGTGCCCTGAAGTAACTCATAACCCAACTGTTATCATCATTAACCAATAACAAAGATACTGATGAAGATCAATTAATAAACCTTGGTGATGAATAAAGTACCCAACGGTATAACCAATTAAAAACCCCTATGATTTCATATAGGTATTTCTGTATCTACTCGTCCTCAAACTGAGGTCGAGTAGATACTATTTTCGATTTTAATAAAGGGAACTATACTCAAAAGTTTGCAGTGCGATCATTGTGCCGCCCTGGGATTTGTTTGGGTAGGGGTGATTAGCTGCTAGCTGATACGCATTGATTGGCATTCGCATCCCATCGCCTGTCCGTTTGCTGGTACTTGCAATTTAGGCATGACTGAACCAGAGAAAGGGAAGTCTCGGCAAAACATCCTGTACTACCCGGCGTTGGTGCCCAAGGCGTGGATGGCGGATTCGGATCGGCGGGGGTCTGAAACCATGTACAGGCTATTGGGTTGTTGTAATAATGCCCATCGCTTTTTGAAGAATATACCGCAAGCATGTATCTTGTGTCTGGGTGCGCCCGCAATGTCTGCTGCCATGCGGTAAGGGGCATATATCCGGTATTCCCGCCTACCGTCGACTGGGGAATACCGCTGCAAGCATTGGTGCTGCGGCTAACCTGTCCATACCTGAATATATACGGAGGATCAGCCTGATCAGGCATGCCGGCGAGGCCGAGGTCATGTACGAGAGTACGCGCAGCTGCTGCTTGCTTCTCTATATCCGCTGAATAGCTGACTTCCCATTCCCGATTGCCATTTAGCGTTGTGCTAGTGTTTATCGTAAATCCGCTTGTGCCACTTAAACTGAATAGAGTCAGCGTCCCCGTTGTCTGCGCCGCCATAAGCAAGGCCACCAGCGCGGTGGTGAGTGTTGCTAATTTAGCAAGGGGGGAGGGGTATTATGTTATTGAATTTCATTGATATCTTCTCTTGCTTAATAGGTTAGGGAATGTTTTAGGTTGGGAAATGGAATAAATCAAGCTGCATAACCTTGTAAAGGAAGATAATGCCTTTTACCTTCGACTAGATTTTCAATGCTTAATCCTTGAATAAAATTGAAATCTCGATTCATATCTTTGACTAATTACTTTTCCCGGTTGTTTTCTACTGTGTTCATGTATTTTTCAAAGCAAATCATGATCCCACATTTTCCACCTGATTCCCGAACAGTCGTTGACAGAGCTTTGACCAAACCTGGTGTTACTTACCGCCTTTTACTTGGACAACTGCAAATGTTTTTTCTGGCGGCATTTGATTCCACAAGTTTTTGCTATAGTGAAATGGAATAATACCACCCACGCCTCCATCTGCTACTCGTTGCCCGGGGTTGTGAAATAGCCCTTGAGCTCCTACCTGACCGCAGGCCCATTTCTCAAACTCAAACGGAGTCAAAAGACATCCTACTATCAAAAAGTCTTTGCGCTTAAGACCTCATGAATGGTTCAGAAGCTGATGCAGATACAACGGGGTACCATCCTCTGGCAGCCATCACAGTTTAGCAACCACCGGCATTCGATCCACAACCACCCTGATACTTATCTGTGATGGTGGCGGTCATTTGACCATTGATTTTCCAGGAAGAAATAGTTGTGTTTATCCAGCCAAATTGCCACGGGTTCCAGTGCCTTCCAACCTCTAACCTTTTGATTCGAATTTTGAAGGTCTCGCTCCCTTCAATGTCATTGTCCTCAAAAGTCCTCACCGAAATCTTCAGTGGCTGCCCGATAGCCCCTTTGACAGACTTGTTATCCCAAGGATAGGTACCTTGGTAGTCCGTTCCGTTAACCGCTGTCCCATCGACTGTTTCATACCATATGCGGACTTGGCTAAATGGATGACCGCTATGTCTCGGATGTACTGTTATCTGAAAATTTGCCGTCTCGCCTTCCGTCACGGAGATTCCTGAGGCCTGCGATGGTAGTGCTACCATTAATGTCAACAACGCGGTGGCTAGAGTTAAGTGTATTTTTTTAGTACAAATGGGTAATCTACACATGATTTTATTCTCCTTTATTAATTTATAATGGCTTCAGATATTAATAAATCCGGATAGTACCCCCCCCCCCCATCCAAATGTCAATAAACTTAATATAAATGGTACTATAATGGTA
>JAPOUQ010000098.1 GCA_026708585.1 Gammaproteobacteria bacterium | reverse complement strand
ATTTTTTTCCTATCGAATGATTTCATTCATTATCAATCGCATAAAATTCGACCACGAACAAGAATACCCGTTTTTTCTAATCAGAATGCCATTGTGCCGACGATGCGCTGAAGGTTGGCGCTCCGTTCGGCTTGTGATCAGCCAATATATTCCTCTCTTGGGCGTTGTATCAGTGTTACCACGCCTCATCTACTCAACAGCTCAAATTTTATCGAACAACCGGGCGCCAGATCCAGTTTTTGAATTCTTTCCTTTCAAACAAGAAAACTTTTCTGGATATTCGTATATTAATATTGTGTGAGGGAAAAGCTGAATCAAAAAATCAGACATCCTGACCTACTGCTAACTTTGTATTGTACTTTTTACTACAACTTCGGCGCTGCATCAAAAGTAGCCACTACGATGACTCTGGTGCCATCAAATCGTCGGTTCCTGAAATTTGCCTGGAAATAGACGTAGACCCATATAGGATTGGTTGCGTCGCCTGCCAGCGGCAGTAGCAGGAGTTTATTTTGTGGGTATTCCGACCAATGCCAGAAACGCAAAGCCAGCGCCCAGAACGGCTATCGTTATCGCGATCTGAGCGATCCCGAATCCGACCGTCCACCGCTGGTTGTCCTTGTCGCGCCTGGCCATTTCGGTATCCCGCCTGGCCATTTCGGTATCCCGCCTGGCCATGTCGGCCATCAGTCGTTCATACGATGTATTCATCTTCTCCTCCAGAACGGCAACCCGTTCCGATAGTTCGTGATTAGTGGGTTCAGCCATGTTCCTATCTTATCCGATCATTACCCGATTTTTCAAGTTGAATTCCGGGACGCCGGGCAGGCCTCATCAACCTGTGGTCAGCGTCTGCATAATCTATTCTAGTGCTCGACTCTCTGTACCCGTTGCTGTGATGCTATTATGGCTAATAAGAAGAGCGTGGTCGAGAAGTAGCAGCGACCGGAGAAGATCTGATCCAGGCTCTGGGGGAGAATAACTTTTCTGTGTTCATGGAAAAGATCCAGGACTTGCTTGCAGAATTTCCTCATACTTGGTATGACACGGCCAATCTGGGTGATTATGAATCCTGGTATGCGAGTTTGCTGTATCTGTGTTTCCGAACCACACAGGTTGATCTAAAGGCAGAGGAAGTGACCAAACACGGTCGTTCGGATATGGTGCTGTTGCATGAGAATCAGGTATTCATCTTGGAACTCAAGATGGTTGATAACAAAACCGGATTCGAAAAAGGGCTCGACAGTGCACTCGCACCGATTCGGGAAAAGGGCTATGCACAGAAATATCGAATCCGTAAGGAGCCCATTCACTTGATCGGCATGGTGTTTGGCAAGAAAGAACGAGACTTGCTCGATATTCGAGTTGAGAAGTTCTGATAATTTGGATTTGATTTGTAGAGTTTGCTTGATGAATGATGGTCTGAAAAGTCTGTCTGAGTTCATGTGGGTAGTATGAAACGGCGTAACCTTAGCGGACATGTTCACGTTCATGGCCCAAGCTTTACATTTTGTCGACGAACCGAGCAAATGGTAGGATCAAATAACAGACCGAGTTCGAGTGCAGTGAGACGATAAATACAGCATAGTACGGCTTCGCTTGGAAGAAGAGTTCAGTTGTGTGGAGCACATCAAGGCAAACTCCAATATTCTTAACTACCTGATGTCAATTCGCAAAAACAGCTTGGAAACAGCGAACCAAAAGAACGCCTGCGGTTTAAAGAGCATTCCGACTACCACTTGCAAATTACCTCGTTTCCAATATTCGGTTCTGGTGGAAACTGTTGCTCGAGAATTGATGAGAGGTCTATCACTAGCGATCTCAAATCCGGAGACTGAAACAGGTTGAAATGCTCGCCAGGATCTTCCTCAAGATTAAAAAGTTCACCCCATTCGGGGTGTTTCGGGTAGCGTGTCAATCGCCATTTCTCGGTCTGAATTGTCTGATTATACAAATCCTTTCTGGTCGTTGGATGGTACTCACCAAAATTGAACTCTCTGAAATCAGTCGAAGCTCCTGTTAGCAGGGGTCTGAGGCTTTTTCCGTCTCTAGCTGGTATAGTATCTCGAATCCCCGCAAAATCAAGAATCGTCGGAGTAAGATCAACATGCCCGGTCAAGTCCCCGACACAAAGTCCGGGTATGATATCTGGTCCCTTCATCAGCATGGAAACTTCAGTCACCTGCCGGTATGATGCCGGTCCTTTGTGCAGAATACCGTGATCTCCCAGATATTCTCCGTGATCAGACGTAAAGACAACGACGGTATCCTTCACAAAGCCATTTTCTGATAGCGCTGCAAGTATCCTACCAACCCCGTCATCGATCATTTCGATCATCGCATAGGTATAAGCAATTGCTTTTTGCAATGAACTCTCGCTTATGTGGTCAGTCGTCAGTAACGCTCCGGCTTCGAGTCCTTCATCCGCTGCCCAATAGCTTTCTCTAAAACTGCCTGACCATGAATACAAGTCGCCACAGTATGGGGGTATTTGCTCCCGCTCTCGGTTAGCAACCGCTGGCTGTGGCATCGCCTGCCAATCGTATCGGGCAGCATACTCGGACGGCGGGTCGAAAGGATGGTGAGGATCGGGATAGGAAATAAACAGATAAAATGGCCGTTCTCTTTCATCATCAGTAATCGCCATTGAATGAAGAAAAGACACAGCTAGGTCGCTGATCCAAGTGTTATAATGTAATTCAATGGGCATTGCACTTTGCCATATCTCATCGAGATCCTCCGGTGCCGGTTCATGAGCAGATTCTGGCAGCAATTTGCACCATTCACCGGGTGCGGTCTTGTTCAGCCAGTTTGCATAGTGGCCGGCCAGATGAGCAGTATCCGATTCTCCCAGAAGTAGATCGACCGTTTGATAACCGTAATACGGACCATTCCAATCCACTGAATCCGGTTTGTTCCAGAATGCACGGGAATCCGGCATATTGCGATCAGCCGGAGCGAGCAGTGGCTGTAGATGCTGCTTGCCCACACCATGCGTTCGATATCCGTTCTCAGACAGAACCGTTGGCAATGTCAGCACACTCTCCGACAAGGCCATGCCGTTCATAGCCAACCCATGGTGTCTAGGGAGAAGACCAGTGATCATAGTAGCCCGACTTGGAGAACATATCTGCATTGGTGTGATATGA
The DNA here is from genome assembly GCA_026708585.1 of Gammaproteobacteria bacterium. Taxonomy (GTDB): domain Bacteria; phylum Pseudomonadota; class Gammaproteobacteria; order Arenicellales; family Poriferihabitantaceae; genus Poriferihabitans. Next base: position 578 of record JAPOUQ010000098.1, on the reverse strand, counting down.
CGATCAAACCTTGCACCGTCATGGGCGATGGAATCAATATTCGGGGTTCTCGCGATAGAGTTACCATAGCAACCCAAGCTGTCAGACCGTTGTTGATCAGTACAAATAAAAACAAAATTGGGCCGTTTCATGCACTGTACCTAGCAATAAAGAAACGCAAAATCAAAGGCAAAGATGCCACATGAAGTGAATAAGAACTGGCGAATAGATGAGGGTAGCATCACGCCTCATCCCTCACTAAGACAACGAAAAGTCATTTGATCTTGTGATTCTACCTTGAGTCGGTTGTTTTCTCGATAGCTAGCCTACTCAATTTTTTCAGGATAGGGGGTGAACATGCAAAACATCTTTCGATATGATTTCACTCATGCAAGATAATGCGTGGAAATTAAGCGAAGTCCGAGGGCGTCTAGTCCGTGAAATCGAGGAGGACTGGAAAACTTACCACTATCCATTATAGAAAATGCTTGACAAATAAACTCCCCAAATAGTGGAATTGGGGATTAACAAAATCTGGGGGGGGCAATGCCATTAACTTAATGTCCGAAACCGTGTTAACTTAAAGGAATATCGATAAA
>JAPOUQ010000056.1 GCA_026708585.1 Gammaproteobacteria bacterium | reverse complement strand
CCTGCGCATCTGGCTCTAATGCTAGCCACTCTACAAAAACCGCTGCTTCTTGGCCAGGTCTGTAATCTGTTTTACTGTGTGGATTCCTCCAATAGCCAACACTGTTGACAAAATAACTGATTGAATCTTTGGTCAATACTATCTTCCCTGAATGAATTTCATTCTCAACACTTAATTTCATATTTTGATTTAGCCATTCGACAGTCTCTTCTATAGTAGTGTAGTTGTCTAAAGCCTCTACATATGAACCTTCTTTCGGATCATGGCTTTCCTGAACCGTTTCATTACTTCCTTTCGAATCATGACCTTCTTGAACTGATTCGCTACTCCCTTTCGAATCATGGCCTTCTTGAACATTTTCATTTAGCAATTCGACTGCTTGCTTAATGGTATTCGTAAATTTATCTAAATCTAAAGCCACGACCGGCTGAACCAGCATTAGGAAAATGCATGACAATAATATCTTCATTTTCTTGTTGTTAATCTCTTTCATTTTTTCACCAAATCAATCCCGAATACAAATTCATAGTTCCAATAGTAGAATTACTTATGCCTACATTAAGTTCTTTGATATTATTACATAGTAGTACAGTATATTTGTTCTTTGATCCTTCCACTACCTAGTATTGATGAACAAGTACTGGACAGATAATTATTACCAGCAAATAAACTGATTAACTTTGCTAACATTTACGATTTACATGTAAGATTAAAACACATAATATTAATACTTTCGGCTGTTTCCAATGGAGACTCTGAAATAGATTGACAATCAATAAGTCATTTTTACCTCTGCAAACCTAGTTTCGGTCAAACTCTACATTCTGATAGGTCAGCTGCTTTTAGAAATACTCTCACTAGAAATTTGTTGATTATGAATCCAAAAATTTGAACACCCTAAGTATTTTATTTTTACCCCCCCCCTAATGTCAAGCCCTATCCTCCATCAATCAAATCATTCTTGCTCACTTATCGCTTGCTCGGTTGTGGTCTATGACTAAGTCTTACCTCAAATATCTGGATACGGCAACTCTTGTAGCTGACAGGGCTCGACAGATCATTAGACATGGATTTCGCAATCACACGGATATACAAATGAAGCCTGACGGCTCACCGGTCACTGCTGCCGACCTTGAAGTAGAAAACATCGCCCGGAATGTGATTTTGGAAACTCATCCCGATCATCAATTCTTCGGAGAAGAAACCGGCCATACCGGACATTCTAATGAATGGTTGTGGATAATTGACCCAATCGATGGAACTCGAAGCTATGCTTCGGGCAGACCCACTTTTGGAACTTTGATCGCCCTGCTACACCGAGGTATTCCGGTAATTGGCGTTATTGATCAGCCCATCATGGCAGAACGCTGGATTGGAATTGCTGGTCAGCAAACCACCCTTAATGGTAGATCCTGTGACACAAGTTCCGTTAAAGATATATCGAGAACACGCCTCTGTATTACCTCTCCCGATATGTTCAACAACACACAAAAAAGGCAAGTCGATGCTTTGACTGAACAGTGCGGCTTTCGATCGTATGGGGGCGACTGCTATAATTATGGCCTGCTCGCTTCAGGCTATTGTGAACTAGTCTGTGAGGCAAGCCTGAAACCATATGATTACTGTGCTTTGGTTCCTATTGTTGAAGGAGCAGGTGGTGCAATCAGCGATTGGAATGGACAGGCTCTAAGTATCAATTCGTGTGGTGAAGTTCTAGCTGCCGCCAACCCCCGACTCCTTGAACAGGCCCATCTGTCCTTGCAGTAGGCTCTAGGAGTCCTATAGCACCCACAAGAAAACAAAAAAATGCTAATTATCGAATTGAAACAATATGTTTATGATAATCAAAATTACAACCTGAAGATTTGCTGAGAGGAGCGATATTGGCGTGAATTTTCCCAATTATTGCTTCCTAACCGGTGATTTTTACAAATCTTTACATTTTTGAAAAAAAATGAGAACAGTACAACAGATTCAGATGGAAATCGATAAGGTGCGGATTGAGGACTGTAATTTCCCACACTATTTTGAGAGAAAGTAGTGTGGGAAATTACAAATCTGAACACTACTATGGCGATGTACGACTACTTGGAAAAAGAAACCAAAACTATCCAGCACAATCCGGGACAAACTGTCCCATTCCATTCAATTTAATCTGGGAATCGAGTTCTGACTTATTGCGGAAAATAACACCACCTCTCTGGCTGCAAATCGCTACCAAACCATTCTCTCCCGACACGATCCAATGGTTCCGCAAAGCCTGTCAGAGCGGCACTTTAGCGCGTGAATTCTGTGAATGCGAGCAGTGGTTTGACTATGCCGGTCGTGCCAATCTGACATCGGAGAATCCGGTCTTGGTCAAGATTGCCAAGCGGCTTGGTGTCGCCTTGCCCAAGGCCAAAGGCAAGGCATTGGATGTGCATCCCCGTCCCTCAACCGATTATCCGGATCATGCGGTATCAGGAACTCTGTGAGATCTGGATATATTATCTCTGGTTCCCGTGACGGATTGAGAAGATGGTCGGTTCGGCGAATCGATGTTTGAGATGCATCATCCGCAGGGCTGGCATCGTGCACCGTGCGGGTTGATTCAGTACTGGATCATCTCAAGTGCTCAAGGCATTCTCGGCGGTATCAATTTTAGTGCGGCCACGTTTCAATTGGCGCCTCGGAATCAGATGATCGGGGTGTCGAACGAGGCCTGCATTGCGAATATTGGACAAGTCGTATGGAATCGTAATTTGTACAATGGCCGCTGGCTTTGGGAAAAACAACCCCCCTGACAGTACACTGCTTCAATGACAGGTGGAAATACAATGTTACGGATTCCTTTATTGAAGATGGCTTAGAGGATCACGTAGCGGATCCTTCTAGCTCAGAAACGGGTTTGATATTCTCAACTATCTGTTTAGCAGGGACAAAATTTGGAATGACTCTGCTCAAAACACTACGGCACGGACAGCTTTAGGCTGCGCGCATTAATTTTGTCAAACACACAAAGGGGGCATTGACCGCCTATCATCCCTCCACACTTAACTCTGAGGAGACTATGACTATTTCAGTCTTAGTCGCATGAGTCATAATTGATTCGTTCTTCATCGCCAATATCCCCGTCATCCTCATGCTGTTGTTCTCGTAAGCTGCGGATCGCATAGACCGAGGTGTTCAGATCCAATAGACCTTCCCACAATTTCTTTACCTCGGGTAGCGGCTGGCGTTTCTTTGGATGAAAACCAACCAAGCCGCCAGTGAGCAGCACAAAGGTGGCGATCGTCGGCGGATCGCGCGGAATGTTCAAGCCGTAGGATTTCGCTAACAGTAGCACCTCGATTTCTTCTCGTTGTATATACCGAATGACCAACTCGTCGGGGCGATGTCGGTTAACCGATATTTAAAACTCCGTCAAGGCGGTTCAAATATTGGCTAGGTATTGGAATGGTACATGTGGAATTACGATATGCATGGTAGAAACAGATGACATGGGCATCAAGCAAACGCTGATTGCAAATCAAGAGGATGGAGGTTAATGTTGATTGAATTGATTTGACTTTTGTATTGCTTTGACTGCCCAACTAGGAAGTTCACTCCACCAGGTTCCGTTTTTCAATTTAGCAATCCTTTGGAGGGGTAGATCAGGATCTGAATTATCGTAAAGGCATACCTCATCAGATTTGGCGATCATGATCGGCAGATTGTCATATGAACGCCTAAAACGACGCATAACATCCTCTTGTTTGACATCGTGTCCACCAAACTTAACGCGATTTCGGATTCGAGCAAGCACGATCTCAACCGATTCTAAACAAATATAGTGTAGGGAAATCAAATACTCCTTTTTTCGTGCAGATCCAACGTGTCTGAAAATTCCCTTGCCGCTGAGTGTGGTTTTAATCAGATGGGTTTGGCCTGATTCCAGAGCCTCACGTCTTAGTGCTAACCGAAGTTTAACATGTAGTGTTCCAACCTATTGATAATTTGTAATTAAAAAAATCGAGTGGCACTACAAGTGCATTCATCCACCGATTTTCGGTGGA
>JAPOUQ010000072.1 GCA_026708585.1 Gammaproteobacteria bacterium | reverse complement strand
CTTATTTCAATAGCTTATTTGATTATTTCGGCAAAAATGAAGTCCGAAACATGAGGAGTGTATTTTTACATGATTCTCAGCGAAACCATTATAATCCACTACAATCAGACTTCAGAACAATACCCAAAAAACACTGATCCTTGCACATAGAAGGATTGGCCGAATATTTGCGATTTATTGGATTAATCGGAACAAAGCAAAGCTTCTGCATCCAGTAGAGAACGAGCTTTGTCTCGAACGTCTTTCCATTTAAATCGTACAGAATTTTCTACCGGTTCTTTATCAAAGCGTTTTAGATTTTCCGCAATCGGTGCCCATTGATAGAGAGCACCAGGGCTTACCGAAAAAATCACCTCACTGTCTTCGTGGATTGAGAAATCCATATTATTTATGCGTATAGTCAGAGCTTGAAACGACTCTCCTAAATCGTGTCCGGCCTCTTCCGGCATACCAATTTCCTCTATGATCTGTTCAACAACCTCATTCATTAATTCGACAATTCTAGAATTATCTGCACCGGTTCTAAGATACATCAAAACACCCATGTAAGCAGTTAAATCGGAGATACATGCTACATACACATGCCATTTCGCCAGATTAATTGATGCCAGCATGTCCTTGTTTTCAAATAGAGAGGGAAAACGTGTGCCAGCACGGGTTTTCAAATACCCGTAAAGAGTGCTTTGAGCAACATGGCTTGAACGGCTTGCTACAAAAGCTTTCAATTCCGTTAATGAGGCGATTGGTTGGTTACTTACCGGTCGCCCAAGGCCAATATATTCGCAAAAAGTAATCCAAGTATCTCGAGAAATCAACAAATGAATATTGCGTTTCGCCCATATTTGAAACGCTGAGAATGATTCAAGAGGGGAATTTTTGCCAAAATCCATCTGATTTATCGCACTTGCTGAACAAAAAGTTAATTTTTGCTGAATAGAAAATTAATATGATATTCACTTTCGATAAGAGTTATTATACGTATCATGGTTACTTCAGAAAAAAAAGAAACAATCAGGAACGGATTTAGCGCCCGTTGGGCTTATCCTAAAACAAACTTAAGTCGGAGGTTAATATATGAATGAAGCCGATAATAGGGTGATGCATTGGCAAAGTACTAAGCGCTTGATGATCATTACTCTGTCGCTATGGGCATTTTTCTCCTTTGTAGTTCATTGGTTTGCAGATGCATTAAATGCATTCAATTTCCTAGGGTTTCCATTTGGATTCTACATGGCTGCGCAAGGTTCGGAAGTTGCTTTCGTAATAATCATTTACTGGTTCGCTCGTTCACAGCATAAGATCGACCAGCAATATGGTTTTGCCGAGGAGGAGTAAGACAATGTTTAAAGGCGATTTTATTGCTAATTTACCCAAAATTTACGGAACATACACCGGAGGATTTCTCGGTTTTGTCATCTTAATGGCAATCCTAGAATCAATGGGTGTAGGTGCTGACACGATCGGTATCCTTTTTGTTGCATTCACAGTATTTATTTATGCTGCGATTGGATTCTTATCCCGCACCATGGAAGTGGGGGCTTACTATGTAGCAGGTCGACAGGTTCCAACCGTATTCAATGGTATGGCGACAGCAGCGGACTGGATGTCAGGTGCCTCATTTGTGGCAATGGCTGGAGGTATTTACTTCGGCGGTCATGGCTATCTTGCTTTTGTTGTTGGTTGGACCGGTGGTTATATTCTCGTTGCTTCACTGATGGCTCCATATCTACGTAAATTTGGTTGCTATACGGTGCCCGATTTCATTGGAACGCGTTATGGTGGAAAGCTCAGTCGTTTATGTGCAGTCGTCATACTTGTAGTAGCATCTTTTACCTATGTGACAGCCCAGATTAACGCTACGGGTACGATAGCATCACGTGCACTTCAGATTCCGTTTGAAGTGGGTGTCTGGTTTGGTTTGTTGGGTATTTTGCTATGTTCGATGCTCGGTGGTATGCGTGCGGTTACCTGGACACAGGTTGCTCAGTATATAGTGCTGATAATTGCTTATCTGGTTCCAGTATTCTGGATGTCCAACAAGCAGGGTTTTGGTTTGGTGCCCCAGTTAGTATACGGCGATGCTGTAAGTAGAATAATTGAACTGGAACAATTTCATGGACTCGGTACATTGGAAGCGGTTGAAGGTGCGAAGAAGGGTCTGAGAGCCTTGACTGTACCTTTTGCTGAGGCCGGTTCGAGTGCTTTGGACAGTTGGAAGTTTGTTACACTGGTATTGTGTATGATGGCGGGTACAGCCTCCCTTCCACACATTCTGATGCGCTACTTTACAACCCCTTCCGTTAAGGCAGCACGTCAGTCTGTTGCATGGTCATTGTTCTTCATTTTTCTATTGTATTTCACAGCACCCGCCCTCGCGACTTTTGTGAAATTGCAGATTCTTGATCCGACACTAGCGACGAGTATTATCGGCAAATCGATAACCGAAGTTAACTCGCTCGAATGGATTCAGAAGTGGAGTAATGTTGGATATTTGCAAATCATTGATGCTAATGGCGATGGAATCCTGCAGTTGAATGAATTTTTCATGCGGGGAGATATTGTGGTTCTAGCAACGCCAGAGATAGCGGGCTTACCTTATGTTATTTCTGGTTTGGTTGCTGCTGGGGGTATGGCTGCAGCGATGTCAACGGCAGACGGCTTGCTTTTGGCTATAGCAAATGCACTTTCGCATGACTTGTACTACAAAATCATTGATCCAAATGCAGAGACTAAGAAACGCTTGTTGGTTGCCCGTGCATTGTTGCTTGGTATCGGAGCGTTGGCCGCTTTGGTCGCGAGCTTACAGTTAACAAGTATCCTAGGTGCGGTAGCATGGGCGTTTGACTTCGCATGTTCTGGATTATTATTCCCGATCGTACTTGGTATCTGGTGGAAACGAGCGAATCGTCAAGGTGCAATAGCCGGAATGATTGGAGGATTCGTAACCGGTACGTGGTATCTATACATGGTAAGATTTGCTGGTATGGACCCTTGGATTGGTATAGATCATCTAAGATTTGGCATAATCGGAATGCCTGTTAGTCTGGTATGCATGGTTGTTGTTTCTCTAATGACTCCAGAGCCAGATGCAGAAATCCAGGCCATGGTAGACGACACTCGTGTACCGGTAGGTAAGACTGTAATTGAGACCCAGGCTGCTAAGTAAGTCTAACTCAGAATATTTGTTCAAACCGGGGGCTTGCCCCCGGTTTTTTTATAACAATGTTTTGGGTATCTAATCTTGGATTGTTTGATTTCCAAAACTACCCTTACTTTTCACAGAACAATTGTTGGAATAATCACTTTTGTTATTGTTTCTATCGGATCAGGTTCCCTTTTTTTCAATCTGATAAATCCGGTATACTCGATTGTCAAGAGTTGCAGTTATTTAACTTATCCAGCAATCGATTCCTGACCATTAATCGCTCACCATGTATGCAGAATTTCCAGTTTGGCTGTTGGCCTTTGATTACATCATGGGCATGATCATGTGGACCCTGATCGGGCGCTTTGGAATGGGAATATTCCTGCCTCAGGACAGTAAATTCTTTTTTATGCGGGTCTTCGTTAAATATACGGACCCACTGATTCGACTGTTCAAGCCGATTACACCGGGTTTTCTGGTCCAAGGACTGATACCACTCTATATCGCTTGGTTTTTCTACATGATTCGGTTTTATTTGATGCCATGGATAATGGGATATTCAGTCATGGGCATGTTGTCATTTCCTCTTGAGACAGAATTTGCTCGTGGCGTAGCGTCCTTTATTGAATTGCTCTTTTAACCAATTCAGTCTGCTTCTTAGTGCTACTGATTTCCAATCTCAGCGATGAGTTTATGGAGTTTTAGTCCAAAAAGTGATGGAACTTACTGGTTTATTTTTTGGTTCAGTACTTGCTTCCACACTTGCTCCATTCGGTGTGGAATTGATTCTTTATTACTTGTATGAGTCGGATAAATATTCGGTGTTTCTTTTGCTGAGTGTTGCAACAGCCGGTAATACAGCAGGAGGTTGTCTGATGTTCTTGCTCGGATGGTTATTCAAACAGGGACTATCGAAAACATCCTGGCATCAGAAATTGCAACAGCGCTTCAAACTCGAGGACCGAGCACTAGCTCGGATAGTGAGATGGGGGCCGCTCGCATTATTTTTTTCGTGGATGCCCGTGGTTGGAGATCCACTCTGTCTAGCTGCCGGTTATCTGAGATTGCCGATAGTCTTAAGTTCGATGATGATCTTTCTGGGCAAACTGGCTAGATATACAGTATTACTCTGGTTCTTCAGTCAGATATAAATCAATTGCGTTTGATTAGTTTAGAGTTCCGCCGCAACTGCTACCAGCACCAGCAGTACAGCCATAACAATGCTTGCCAACCCGAACCAGATTGTCGGTCAGGTTATCGGCTTGGAGCTCCCACAACTTGGTCGGTTTTCCAATTCCTGGGTGCAGGCCTATCATTTGGTTAAAATCACAGTCATAGACATATCCCTGCCAATCCACACTGATCAGATGTCGGCACATCAAACTCTCAATGGTTAGAGGATTGAAGTTTTCCACTAGTAATTGTTGGTAATCATCCAATTGATTCGTTCTTTCCAGAAAATGACGAAACCGTTTGACCGGTAGATTAGTGAGGGCGAGAAGTCGATTGAATACAATATTGAAATCTTCTTGTAGTGCTTGCTTGTAGTCAATTTCAAGTGATGATTGATCGGGCGGAAGGAAAGGTCCGACTGGGTTATAGACCAAGTCAAGGATCAATTCAGGGTCAATTCCATAGCCACACTCATTGAACTTCAAAAGTCCACGTATACTCTTGTCAAACACACCCTTGCCACGTTGCTGATCAACATTGTTACGACTGTAACAGGGTAGAGAGCAAACCAGACGGATCTTTCGCTCGGCGTACCAGTCTGCGAGATCTTGTTGATCCTTTTCAAACTGAACCGTGATGTTGCACCGGCTTGTAATCTCAATATTGCGCGATTTTAGAGCATCACAAAAAATTCGAAAATAAGGATTTAACTCGGGTGCTCCACCGGTGATATCGACTGATTCAATATGGTTTTTATCAATCCAATCAAGAATATGTTGCATGGTATCCCAAGTCATTAATTCAGTTCGTTTGGGGCCGGCTTCTACATGGCAATGTTCACAAGCCTGATTGCATAAATAGCCGGTGTTGACCTGCAATTCAGAGAGTTTGTCCCGACGCAGGGGTGGGCATCCATGATCTTTGAGTGTTTGTGTAAAGTTATGGCTAACCTTGATATCCATGAACCATGTCTTCGTTGATAATGATTGGGGTTAGTGTTTAAGAATAACACCTCGAATTTAACGAATTATAACCTCTTATCGATATATTGCTGATTTTTCGATTCGGTACATATTCATGACTATGCTTGGAGAATTTCAGCATCTTACCATCAAGTGGTAATGTTACCAGCATGCATAGTGACCTCCTGAATATTTCTCAGACAAAGAGCAATCGAGACTTTGGACATCCGCAAGCACCATTAGTGATCCCATGTCGAGCCCTCGAAACGAAAAAATTGACTCATTCGAATTCCTCTGGCACTCGGATTAGATCTTTTACTCGAGCTTATTTCTCATTGACAAAGGCTACTGATTTGAACAGTTTCATATCATGATGAAATGTTGACAATATTGAAAATATGAGAAAACAGTTTCTATTGATTCCCCTGCGATACATTTCTGTTTCGCTCAAATGAGTGCATGTTGTATTTGTAGATACAGTTCAACCGAATTTGAATGCACTTTTGCAGAAATCACTGATCATACATGACTCGCATTTCGGCTTGCGTGCTGTACAAACATATCGACCATGTAAAATAAGCCAATGATGAGCGTCTTTTTTGAATTGATCTGGAATTCGCTTCATCAGATTGCTCTCAACCTCATCAACATTTTTTCCGGTTGCAATTCCAGTACGATTTGAAACCCTGAAAATATGAGTGTCAACCGCAATTACGGGCTCTCCAAATGCTGTGTTCAAGATTACGTTAGCTGTTTTTCTTCCCACTCCCGGCAATGCCTGAAGTTCTATTCGTGTTTGAGGGACTTTCCCATTATGCTTCTCGAGCAAAATTTCACAAGTTTTCAGGATGTTTTTCGCTTTGGTGTTGAATAACCCGATATTTCGAATATAGTCCTTTAGTCCATCCAAACCGAGCGTAAGGATTGCCGAAGGGGTATTGGCGATTTGAAATAGTTTGCTAGTAGCCTTATTCACAGAGATATCGGTTGCCTGAGCTGACAAAATCACCGAGATCAACAATTCAAATACAGAACGATACACAAGTTCAGTAGTTGGATTGGAGTTTTTTTTCTCAAATCTAGTAAAGATCTTGTCGATATCAGCCGAATTCATCAATGGTCCTTGCGGGTTGTCTTTTTCCGTTGAACAGCTGCCTGGATTGTTCGTTGAAGTCTTTTTCGGCTGATCGGCGTCATATCCACTGAATGTTGTGATGTAAGCTTATTTTCTCTTTCGAGTTTTTGATGAACATCTTTACGTGCTCTGATAACTTGCTCTTCGGTAAAATCAGGCCAAATGCTAGGTGACCCATCCATGGTTTTTGCGGGTAAAAGTTCGATGCAGTCGGTTGGACAGACGGGGATGCACAGCTTGCATCCGGTACATTGTTGTGCTATGACCGTATGCATCAGTTTCTCCGAACCAATAATACAATTCACCGGGCAGACTTTTATGCAAAGTTTGCAACCGATACAATCGGCTTCACGGATCAAGGCTACCTGTTTCTTCTCATGGATACCGTGCTCTTCGTTAAGAGGAATTTTTGGACGACCCAATAACTTTGCCAAAGCAGAAATTGTTATCGTATTTCCGGGTGGGCACTGGTTGATGTCTGCACGTCCTTCCGATATTGCCTTAGCGTATTCCCAACAGCGGGGATAACCACAAAGCGTACATTGCGTTTGCGGTAGGCATTGATCGATTTGATTTGCAGAAACGGATGAATAAACCAATTCTTACTCCTTCTGGGGGCGTATTTGTGCAATATTCAAGTCAAATTTTCTTGATGTCGATGACTCGATTTACTCGAAAATCGTAGCTGTGATAAATTGGTGATAAAATCACAATAATATCGAACATTAACAATATACTTAATAGAAAACGAAATTGGTTTCTTAAAAGCGACTACTTGGATGACTATCATTCATGATGTATTCGTCTATTTCTAACACTTAGCTGATTATATCTCTTGACTTAACCGGATTACCAAGCATTCATGCAACCCGATTCCTTGTATCAGACGAAATTTGCAAAAATTATCGATCATTCTTCTTTTCGTTTACTAAGTAAGCAGACTCAGGACTTTGTTCGTAACAAGGCTTTTGAAATGCGCTTTACTTATCAGGAATTGCGACAGATCAGCGATATGGCTCTTGATCGATTAAGGTGGAAGGAGCCCTGTATATCGACTGATTGGCCCGATGTGCTTTTTCATCCTGATTCGAAACAAAACAAAAAAAGAATGCTTAAGGAAATGCAGACGATACATGAGAGACTCAGAAGTAAAACCAAGTCGTATCATAGTTTGACAGTTATTGATAAGCCTGCCACAGTGAAACCAAAACTGGTCAATCGCAAAAAAAAGGAATTGGGGTTAGGTCGATGTCCAGTAGCTTCAGAGAGAACCCGATGTTGCAATCTGATGACCCTTGATGCAGTCCAGCAATGTGGGTTTGATTGCAGTTATTGTAGTATTCAGTCGTTCTACCATGGAAATGAAATTGCCTTTGATCCAGAATTTGCATCGAAACTGAAACAGCTGAAATTAAATCATGAACAGCTTTACCATATTGGAACCGGACAGTCCTCTGATTCATTAATGTGGGGGAATCGCCAAGGGATACTTGAGGCACTTTGTGAATTTGCTGAACAAAATCCTAACGTTTTACTTGAACTCAAAACCAAGTCCAGAAATATTGGCTGGCTGTTGGATAATCCGGTACCGAACAATATAATTTGTACCTGGTCCATGAATACACAGGAAATCATTGAGCATGAAGAACATTTAACAGCTAGTTTAAGCCAGCGCCTTGATGCAGCAGAAGCATTAGCCAACAAGGGTGTTTTGGTGGGTTTTCATTTTCATCCGATTGTTCATTATTCAGATTGGGAAGCGGACTATACGGAGCTTGCGCATACTCTTGTACAGCGTTTTCATCCCAATCAAGTCGTAATGGTATCTTTGGGAACTCTCACCTATACCCGGTCCGTGATGAAGACGATTCGTAATCGTAAATTAACAAGCAAAATTTTGCAAATGCCACTCGAAGAGTGTGCAGGAAAATTATCCTACCCTATGCACCTTAAACTCAACTTATTCAGTGTTGTTTATGATGCTCTGAAGAGTTGGCATGAACGAGTATTCTTTTATCTTTGTATGGAGCCGCATGCACTGTGGAAGCCGGTATTTGGTTATCAATATGATAATAATCAACAATTTGAAAACGCAATGAAGAATGCATATTACGACAAGGTAACATTAAACATCCTCTAGGAGAGATTAAGTGAACAATAATTATCACGGATTAACAGGCGTTAAGTTATTGCATAACGCAGCACACAATAAATCAACCGCATTCACCGAAATGGAGCGTGATCAGTACGGTTTGCGTGGACTTTTGCCACCGGCTGTCGGTAGTATGAACACTCAGATCCAACGGGTGCTAGCGAACATGCGACGCAAGGAAAGCGACATTGAGAAGTATATATTTCTTTCCATGTTACAGGATCGTAATGAGCGCCTGTTTTTCAGATTGATTATGGATAATTTTCAGGAATTACTGCCCATTGTCTATACCCCAACAGTTGGACAAGCCTGTCGTGAATTTGCAAACATATTTCGTACCGAAAAAGGATTTTACGTTACTGCCAAAGATCGGGGAAGAATTCGAAAAATCTTGGATAACTGGCCGAACCGAGATGTACGCATAATTGTCATTACAGATGGTGGGCGAATCCTAGGATTGGGTGATCTTGGAGCAAACGGAATGGGCATCCCTCTTGGTAAACTTGGTTTGTACTGTGCGTGTGCTGGAATTTCACCGAATCAAACCCTGCCTGTTATGTTTGATGTAGGCACGAACAACGAAGATCTGATCGAAGACCCGATCTATCTGGGATTACGCCAGCCGCGTTTGCAGGGAGATGAATATTTCAGTCTTATGGATGAGTTTATTGACGCTGCTCAAGATGCATTTCCCGGTGTGTTGATTCAATTTGAAGACTTTACGGCGGAGAATGCATTTACTCATTTGAATGCCTATCGAGAAAAAGTGTTATGCTTTAATGATGATATTCAAGGAACAGCGTCGGTAGTATTGGCTGGAATTTATGCTTCTACCCGCTTTTCAGGTATCCCATTTCGAGATCTGAAGTTCCTGTTCCTCGGAGCCGGATCAGCGGCAACAGGTATGGGTAATCTAATTGTTGAGGCGTTGATTGAGAGTGGACTTGAAGAACAAGAAGCGGTACAGAGACTGTGGTTTTTTAATCGAGTTGGATTAATCCGCAAAGGAATAACCAGATTGCCAGATTACATCCAGCGATATGCCCATGACGTCGAAGGATGTCAATTACTCGATGCGATTGATATCCATCGCCCAGACATACTGATTGGTGCAACAGGCACACCAGCTACTTTTACCCAGGAACTGATCCACAAAATGGCATCGATCAAGTCAAAACCGGGTATTTTTGCTTTGTCGAATCCGACTAGCCGAGCTGAATGTACAGCAGAAGAGGCATATGAATGGACAGGTGGACGGGCAATCTTTGCTAGTGGAAGCCCCTTTGATGATGTGATGTATGATGGAAGATTGATCCGGCCCGGTCAGGGTAATAATGCCTATATATTTCCAGGGGTTGGGCTCGGTGCTATTGTCTGTAAAGCAAAATATATACCAGATGAGATGTTTCTAGTGGCTGCCAAGGTTCTTGCAGATTCTCTAACTGACGAAGATATTGAACACGGTTCAGTCTATCCAAGAGTCGAGAAAATTCGCCGTGTGTCGCTCAATATAGCAACAGCAGTGGCAACTTATGCATGGGACAATGATATTGCTCAAATGCCTCGACCGAACGAGATCAATAGTCATATTGAGGAATTTATGTATGACCCGACATATTAAGGTCTCAACTTGCCCGTAAAAAATAGAATCAAAGATTTAGTCTAGAGAACATTTCGATCGACTGAAGATTCATTGTTTCATCCGAGTACAATCATTGACTTGGACTTATTCAAAGTCAGCTTGCTCCTGTCATATTCATGAAAGATAAAATACGCGAACTCGTGTTTAATGCCCTTGATCACTTGTATCAACAAGGGAAAGTTCTCAAGGTTAGACCTGAAAGTATCAACATAGAGAGACCGCGTAACGACTCACATGGTGATTTCACCACCAATATTGCGTTGCAACTCGCTTCTCGAGAGAAGATTTCACCGAGAGAATGTGCAGAAGATATTCTGGAGATTATGCCCAATTGTGAATTTCTGGAGCGCTGTGAAATTGCCGGACCTGGATTTATTAATTTTTACGTTCAAGCAGAAGCCTATCTTGAGTTGATAGACGAGATCAGAAATTCTGGCCCTGAGTTTGGTCAGTCTCGACACAATAATAGTTCAAAGGTTTTGATAGAATTCGTCTCAAGCAACCCAACAGGCCCATTACATGTGGGTCATGGACGAGGAGCGGCTTTTGGGGATGCTTTGGCTAGAATTCTCGCATTTGCAGGTTATGATGTTCAAACGGAATATTATGTGAATGATGCTGGACGCCAGATGGATATCCTGACAGTAAGTGTCTGGCTTCGCTATCTGGAAGATCATGGGCTTGTGAGCGAATTTCCGAACCGAGGATATCAGGGTGACTACATCCGAAAAATCTCCAAAGAGCTAAACGAGAAATATACGAAGAAATTTGCTCTGCAAATTGAAACATTATTTCAAGAACTGCCCGATGACGACGAGGCAATCATTGATGAGCTAATCCGTCGAACCAAGAACAGTCTAGGTGATGATTATCAAGTTCTGTTTGACCTAGCTTGTCGTTCAATGGTTCAGGATATTCAGCAGGATCTTACCGAATTCGGGGTGGTTTTTGATCGTTGGTTTCACGAGAGTCAGCTCGTGAATAACGGAGATATTGAGTCTGCATTAACACGTCTCGAAGAAAATGGATATCTCTATGAGAGAGATGATGCAGTCTGGTTTCGTTCAACCGACTTTGAAGATGACAAGGACCGTGTAGTGGTCAGAGCAAACGGTAGTAAAACCTACTTTGCTTCCGACATTGCCTATCATTATAACAAGGCAGAACGAAACTACGATCAGATCATCAATATATTTGGAGCCGATCATCATGGTTATACAAAAAGGATAGAAGCATCTTTCCAGGCTATGGGTAATCCGGCAGATCGGCTGGAGTTTTTGATGGTACAGTTTGCAGTGTTGTATCGGGGATCACAAAAAGTTTCTATGTCAACTCGCGAGGGTGAGTTTGTGTCTTTACGTGAGCTAAGAGAGGAAGTTGGTAATGATGCCGCTCGGTTCTTCTATGTACTCAGGCGCTCTGATCAACATATGGACTTTGACCTTGATTTGGCGAAATCAGAAAGTTCCGAAAATCCAGTATTCTACATTCAGTACGCACATGCACGCATTGCCAGTGTCTTTGAACTGGTCAAGGATAAGGCAATGGAAACCCCAGATAGCCGGCAACCCGCTTATCAGTTGCTTGTTGAAAAACAAGAGGCTGAGTTATTGAGAACTCTATCCCAATTCCCAGATATCGTGTTGAGTGCAGCAAGATCACGCGCTCCACATCTCGTAGCTTATTATTTGAGAAATCTGGCCCAACAGTTTCATGCTTACTATAATGAGCATCCATTTTTGTCTAGCGAGAACGAGTTGCGTTTAGCCAGATTGGGTTTGATTGATGCAATTCGGGTCGTGATTGCAAACGGTCTTGGGATTCTCGGTGTTTCTGCTCCCTTGAATATGTGATTTTATTACCAAAATTATGGTCAATAGAAAGAAAAAATCAGCACGCAAATCCACATCGCAAAGTCGAATGTCTCACACTTTAATTACATTTGCACTTGGTGTCAGTGTTGGTGCATTAACAATGGTTGTACTGCAAGCTGGGGTGCCAAAATCGGATTTCGCCAAGGGAGTCCGTGGGTTGATGGATCAATCCAAAATAAGTGAGGTGTTGGATAATCAGGAACAGTCTCCAAATCTAGATTCAGATCCAGCTGAGCAACCAAACATCTACGATTTTTATACTGTGTTGCCAGAAGTTGAAGTTCTGATTCCAGAAGATTACCGCGAAATCGTAGCAAATCCCTTGTCTAATGATAATGAGGTCCAGGCAAGTCAAGAAGAAGATAAACCGAGAACTGAGTTAACAATTGTAAATCCCGACTCAGCCACATCGGAACCACCGCCAAAGTTGGCTTCATCGAGTAAAGATCATTTCGTTTTGCAGGTTGCCTCATTCAAAAGTAAGTCAGACGCGGAACAATTACGAGCTCGTCTAGCGCTGTCTGGGTTAACTTCAAATATCCAGAAAGTTACAATTCAGGATAGAGGTGATTTCTATCGAGTTCGACTGGGTCCTTTCTCTGTCTATGAAGAAATGCAAAATGTAGACGAGATTTTAAAGGAAGAAGGAATCAAGCCGTTACGACTCAAAGTGTCGAAAAGCAATTAATATTGAATTCGATTGACCTTGATTCAAAATTGATTCGAACGATCAATTTTCATGTCTGTTAATCGTAAAGTGAAATCTCTATCCTTCTGATTTGATTACTATGCAGCCAATTCGAATTTGCACTCGCCAAAGCGAATTGGCACTCTGGCAAGCAAATTATGTAAAGGAATCTCTTCAATCCTTGTATCCGGCAATGGAGATTCATTTGCATAAGGTCATATCAGAGGGCGATCGCACTATCGATATTCCACTGCATCAGGTTGGTGGTAAGGGACTATTTCTAAAGGAGTTAGAAACAGCATTGTTAGAAGGTAAGGCCGATCTTGCAGTGCATTCTATGAAAGATGTTACGGTTAATCTTCCGAGTGACTTGATCATTCCAGTAATTTGCCCTAGAGATGATCCACGAGATGCATTTGTATCCAATCGATATGATTCCCTTGATGACATGCCAGAGGGGAGTAATGTCGGTACTTGCAGTTTAAGGCGTACCTCACAATTGAAGGCTGTATACCCTCATCTTGACTTCTCTAATTTACGCGGTAATGTCAATACACGCTTGTCAAAACTTGATGCCGGACAGTACGATGCGATTATTCTTGCGGTTGCGGGTCTTAAGCGACTAGGCTATGAAAATCGTATACGAGAAGCGATAAGTCCTGAAATTTCTTTACCGGCTGTAGGACAAGGTGCCATTGGAATTGAATGCCGCGCTGATGATAGGAAGATGCGAGATCTCATTGCTCCAGTCAATGATCCGGATAGTGAAATTCTTATTTCCGCAGAGCGTAAAGTCAACGCTCTATTGAATGGAGGTTGTCATGCACCAGTTGCTGTATTTGCAGAGCATTTGACTGATCAACCAGAGGTGAAAATCCGATTAAGGGCAGTGGTAGGTGAACTGGATGGGTCGAATCTCCTCAAATCTGAACGAATTGGCGCCCACCAATTTTCCGAAGCATTAGCTGAAGAGGTTGCTGATGATTTGATATCTCAGGGTGCTAGCGTGATTCTTCAGCGATACAATGATGACTAATTCTGGAAAACTCTCTGGACTTCGGGTACTCGTTCCAAGGCCCAGTCCTCAAGGTGATCAATTGGTTACTGAAATTCGTAATCTTGGAGCTGATGCCTTTCACTTTCCAGTGGTCGAGACTGTACCACCTGAGAGTTACGAAGAACTTGATCAAGTATTGCACAATATTGACCATTTTCATATGGTGATTATGGTTAGTGTAGCAGCCGCAAGGTCAGTTTTTACTCGTATTCAAGTTCTGAAACTCGATTGGCCTTCGTCAGTTCTGGTTTGCAGTGTTGGTCCGGTTACTAGTCAAGTGTTGCAAGATTATGGCATTCAGGTCGATTTCGAGCCCGAGAAAGAATATACATCCGAGGGTTTGCTTGAATCACTGAGCAAGGTCGAATTATCAGGTCTAAATGTTGCAATTTTTCGTGGTCAGGAAGGTCGGAAAAAATTAAATGAAGAACTAGAAGAAGCGGGTGCTACTGTATTACCCGTGATGAGTTATCGAAGGCAGATAACTCACCAATCATTCGATCCAGTGATTAAGGTTTGGAAAGCGAGGGGTTTTGATGTCATCATCATTACTAGTCATAACATTCTTGATGCATTGTTGAAATTACTTGGTACCGAACATGAATATCTGATTGAGACAACTCCAACACTTGCTATCAGCAAACGTATTGCGGAATACTGTAAGAGAAAGAAGATTCATCATGTGAGCATTTGTACCCCTGGTAACACTTCAATTATCAAGAGTCTCATAAAGCTCTCTTCAGCATAATCGCAGTGCCCATAAAATGTCTGGTAAAATGCAATGTCCGCTCATGATTGATAAAACAGAAGCATAATCTGCCAACACTTCCAATGATTCAGACTGGTATATGACTGCGAGTAGCAACACAGGTAAAGAGAACCCTGCAACCCGAACAAGAAAATCTCCCACTCGAAAGAAGTCGGTTGGTTCTACAGATCAGACCAAGACCAAAGACTCTTCTAATCCAAGTTCCCAAACAAAACCAACTGATAATCAGAAGAAATCATCGACTACTAGAACACGCAGTCCAAACAAGAAGCCAGTGGAAGATGCGAAAACAAATACTGGTGAATCTCAAAAAAGTCCATCGGAGAAGATTTCCAATGAGGAGATAAGGTCCGCATCAACAGCATCGGATTCACAAAGACTATCAACGTCAGGCATGGTTGATAAACAAATTCCTAGCGGTAGCAATACCAATGATCGTCAGGCATCGTCTGTATTGCCTGCTATTGCTCTATCAATGGGGTTGCTCTCACTTATTCTGTCAGGTTACGCGGTTTATTCCACACAGTTTGATTCAAAACTTGAAAGAATGAGGCAACTTGATCAAATAGCATTTCTTGAGCAACGAGTAGAAACTCTTCAGGATTCTCAGTCAACACTTGAGATGAGTATTACCAATCTTCGACTGAGTTCAGCAGAACAGAAAGTCGCAAATCAGGAAAGACAGGCAGAATTGAGAGAGCAAATCGCTACTCAAGGGAACTCGATCCGACAATTGAATGCTGTATCTTTGGAGGAATTGACCGGTCAAATTGAATCTTTTCGGGCAGATCTAGATTCACTTTTTCGAGAAGTTGACCAGACCACAGTCTACTTTCAGGAAGGAGCGGAAAGTTGGACTTTGAAGGAGGTTGAGTATCTTCTGTTGGTTGCTGATCATCGACTTCGATTGACTGGTGAAAGTAACCTGGTACTCGAGGTTCTTGAAATAGCATCTACCCGCATGGACGCATTGGATAATAGAAATTACTTTGAAGTTAAGAGACTATTAGACCAGAATATTCAAGTATTGAAGAGCAGAGCCCGAATTGATACATTGTCTTTGCTTAGAGAAATGCGAGTTTTGAATGATCGTGTTTCTTATCTTCCACTACTTGGCGATTTCGTTGATTCCGGAGCATCCAATACCAACTCACAGAAGAAAAATACAGCCACATCAGTTCAGGATGCAAATCAGCAATCACAAGAGTCCTCTAACGTCTTATTTGAGGCTTCAGCTCAATTTTTGAACAGTATTACCGACCTCATCCAGGTCGAAAAAAATAATCGACCAGTTCGTCCGGTGATGTCAGGAGAATTGCGGCGGCTAATTTATGAGCGGACCCATATATTACTGGAGTTGGCGGAGTCTGCACTAATTCGTAACCAACATGTACTCGTGGCAGAGCGACTTAATGTATTGAGGAGCTGGGTATCTGATAGCTTCGAGATGGATTCCGATATCACAATTGAATGGATCAGCATGCTTGATGATATTCTTACTAATCTGACGGTTACTCCACCGCTTGATTTGTCAGAGTCAATCGCGGCCCTGCAAGATGTGATAGACAGTTGATCTTGGGCAAATAAAATGAAACTGATTATCCTATGTCTGATTGTTTTATCTGCCTCAGTCGGACTTGGAATATTGGCGCTTGAAGATCCTGGTTATATCGTCATTTCTCGGGATCCATATGAAATAAGAATGCCACTTCTCATTCTTATTCTGATTTTGTTTCTTGCATTTGTTGTTTTTTACTTAGCTTTGAATTTTCTTATGAAGATTATTCGAGCCCCAAAAGTACTTGGAAAACTGAAACAGAAAATGGATGAAGATGCTGCTCATAAAGCCTGCATGCAAGGGTTTACTGGTCTCATTGAGGGACGCTGGGATCAAGCTGAAAGTCGTTTCGTGAAAAAAATCGAAAGCTCTCAGATGCCTCTTATGCATTATCTAGGAGCGGCCTATGCAGCCCTACAGCAAGGAAGTTTGCAGCGTCGAGTTATGTATCTTGATCAGGCTTTGGAAAGCCAGCCCAAGCATCGTTTGTCAATTCAACTAACGCGTGCCCGTTTTCATTGCCATGCCGGAGAGTATGTAGAGGCTCGAAAAGTATTAGAAATCCAACAAATACAAAATCCAAAAAACAAGACACTACTGCGTCTACTGGTGGATGTTTACCAAGCTCTTGAAGATTGGCAGGCCATGAGGGGAATATTGCCAATTATTAAAAAAATGAAGGTGCTTCCTGCCGATCAAATTGCGCAACGCGAACAATTAGCATGGAGTCGATTACTAACTCCTAATGAATCCGATGTCGGTGTTCTCGAAAGTCCGCTCATTTGGAAATCATTAACAGCGAAACAACGACGCAATCCGGCGATTCTCTCAGCTTGGGTTAAGAACTTACTCCAACAGGGTGAGACCAAGGAGGCAGAAACTTTATTGCGTCGGGCACTAAATAAGCAATACAACTCAAAATTAGTAGATTTATATGGACAAGTTCACAGTCCGTTTATTGCTTATCAGATCGAACTTGTTCAGAAACTACTAAAGACCCATTCAGAAAGACCGGAACTACTCTTAGCTATGGCTCGATTGTACCGTTATGCAGAAGACTATACCGCTTCTCTTTCTTCGTATGAAAAAGTAATAGCACTTGGAGCTAGTGATGCCATATTTTCAGAAATGGCTTCAGTTCATGAACAGATGGGTGATTCAGAAACTGCACTGAATCTTTACAAAAAAGGTCTTACAGAACTTAAAGAAAACTTTGAAAGTCCGGATGAGCTGGATTTGGATGCGAAACATATGCTTACTCACGATTCCGAAAGAGAGGGAAATTCGGATCATAGCCCTATGCCAATGATTCGATAAGTGGATCATGCCGTATTGCATTGAGGAGACTGGCTTTGGCATGGAAATTTAGAGCGGGAGATTTGCTGTTTGCATAATCGATCTATGATGGATACCTAATTTAGACGATGAGTATTCACTCAGAATTCGTTATCAATAATTTCAAACTTCAGTGTGGAGTTGTTTTGCCCCGATTGATGCTAGCCTATAAGACCTATGGGCAGTTGAATCAAAGTCGGGACAATGCGGTAGTATTGCCAACATTTTATACAGGGAGTCATCAACGAAATGAAGGGTATTTCGGAAAAGGCAGAGCAGTTGACCCTGATGACCATTTTATCATCTCAATTAATTTGATCGGAAATGGTATCTCATCTTCTCCTAGCAATATGGACAGTCCATTCGAAGGGGCAAACTTTCCTACGGTTACCCTGTATGACAATATCCGTGCGCAACATGCTTTATTGACTGAGCAACTGGGAGTCAAAAGTATTGCACTAGTTACAGGATGGTCAATGGCTGGCTGTCAATCCTATCAGTGGGCAGCCCAATATCCAGACTTAGTCAAAGCCATTGTGCCCTATTGTGCTTCGGCAAAAACTTCGACACATAACTGGGTGTTTTTGGAAGGAGTCAAAGCTGCTCTCAAGGCAGATGCAACATTTAATGGGGGAAACTATGAGAATATTCCAGAACAAGGTCTAAAGGCATTTGGCAGGGTTTATGCCGGATGGGCCTATTCACAGACATTTTACCGTAAGGAGATGTATCGGTCACTAGGTTTTGATTCAGCGGAAGAACTGTTGCGAGATTGGGAACAAGATCATTTAAATTGGGATGCCAATGATCTTTTGGCCAAGCTGGATATCTGGCAACGAGGTGATATTAGTGATAACGATGTCTACAACAAGAATTTTAAGGATGCGCTTTCCTCAATCAAGGCCAAAACAATTGTCATTTCTTGCAGCGATGATTTATATTTCAGGCCGGAAGATAATGAACTGGAGGTTATGTATATCAAGGGAGGTCGGCATGAGTGCTACTCATCTCCATGGGGGCATTGTGTTGCCTCGGGTCAGAATGATTTGGGTTTTCATGAATTTCTGGATCAGTGCATCCGTGAAGTAATGGATTAACAGAGTAAAAATTCGAATAAGTATGAAACTATCTTGACTTTCTCAAAATGTCTGATCAAAGAATTTTCGACAGTTAAGACCATAGTAAATTCACTAATTTTCCATTTATTTCGGCCTGAGAAATCACTTCAAGGTTGGGGCTTGTATAGATTTTCTCAGGAATATATCTGGGTAAACCGATAGGCGTTACCTATTTGGGAATCCATTGCTTGTGTTGATCAATGAATGTTTCGCGTTGAACAGGATAGGGAGTAACTGTCTTGTTATAATCCAAAACTTCAAAGAAAGTTCCTAGGACCATTCCTATTCTTCTCATGGTCGGAATGTTCATACCAGACCAATATGGGGCATTTTTGGAATGTAACCTCTTCAAGTCGTAAAATATACCCAGAGGTCAAGTATGTGCATCAGAATATACATACCTATGAAATGGAATCTCTGGGTTAAGGATAAAGTTTGAAACAAGGGAAAACACTCAAAAGAAGGCATGAAATCTTTCCAATGGTAATTGAATGGGTTTTTCTGGACAAAAAAAGTGCCGTACTTCAAAAGAATTAACAAAAGGCAATGAATGGTAGCTTATCAACAGGGCAACTTGCTGATTTTCTGGATCTTCAAGATCGACAATTTCTTGCCATGTTTGATTAAATGATGCGCTTATCTTGGAACGAAATTCGAGTGCGTGCGGCGGCTTTTGCCGAAGATTGGTGCAATGCGTCCTATGAGAAAGGAGAAACTCAGAGTTTTTACAATGATTTTTTCCAGGTTTTTGGTGTTCGGAGGCGGACGGTAGCGCGTTATGAACAACATGTAGCTAAACTTGACAACCGTTCCGGTTATATCGATTTATTCTGGCCAGGTGAGTTAATTGTTGAGCAGAAGAGTGCAGGTCGTAATCTTGCAGATGCTTATGAACAGGCAGGAGAGTATTTTGATGCTCTACCTAAGCATGAACAGCCTCGTTACATACTCACCAGCGATTTTCAAACATTTGAGCTTCACGATCTAAGTAATCGTAGCAAAAGTTCGTTCGCTCTCTGTGATCTCCCAGATCATGTCGAGAAATTCGGCTTTATTGTAGGTGTCCAACGTCGTATATTTCGCGATCAAGATCCTGTCAATATTGAAGCTGCTGAACTGGTAGGTAGACTACATGATGCGCTATTTGAATGCGGTTATCTTGGAAATGATCTGGAGATTTTATTGGTTCGAATCGTGTTTTGCCTATTTGCTGATGACACTGGCATATTCGAGCGAGACATATTTCAAGACCTCATCGAAACACATACTCAACAGGACGGATCAAATACAGGAGCCTGCCTGCTCGAATTGTTTTATGTGTTGAATACGCCAGATGGTGACCGTCAGTCAACATTAGATGAGGACTTACAACGCTTCCCCTATGTAGACGGTGATCTTTTTAATGGAGCTGTGGGTTTCCCGGCCTTTGATGCAAGAATGCGCGAGAAACTTCTAGATGCCTGTAACTTCAACTGGTCGAATATCTCACCTGCGATTTTTGGTGCATTGTTCCAGTCGGTAATGAACCATGAGGAACGCCGTGCACAGGGGGCATACTACACCACGGAAAAAAACATCCTCAAGGTGATCGAACTCTTATTCATGGATGATCTACGCGCGGAGTTTGAGCGATTGAAGGTGCGCCGTCGTGGGCGCCTTACAGCACTTCAGCAATTTCAAGCGAAACTTGGCAGTCTAAAATTCTTCGATCCGGCATGCGGTTGCGGAAACTTTCTGATTATTGCCTATCGAGAATTGCGCTTACTGGAAATTGATGTACTCAAAGAGATTTTCCCCGGAAGGAATGTTGATCTGGCTGCGAGTGAACTATCTCTAATTGATGTGGATCAGTTTTATGGAATTGAAATTGGGGAGTTTCCGGCTCGCATTGCTGAGACAGCACTGTGGATGATGGATCACATCATGAATAATCGACTGAGCCGTGAATTTGGTCAGATTTATGCTCGCATCCCCTTAAAAAAGTCTCCTCATATTATCCATGCGGATGCACTTGAATCTGACTGGGAGAGCATGGTTCCAGCAAAGGATTGTTCCTATATATTCGGGAATCCGCCGTTCATTGGTGCAAAATTCCAAACAGATGAACAACGGGAACAGGTGCGCCGCATAGCAGCTATCGGTAATGGCGGCGGTACCCTAGATTATGTATCTGCGTGGTTTATAAAAGCCGGAGATTATATTGCAAAGAGCAATACTCGGATTGGTTTTGTTGCGACCAATTCAATCACGCAGGGTGAGCAGGTTGCTCAGTTGTGGCAAGTACTTTTCGAGCGCTGCAAGCTAGAAATTGCATTTGCACATCGAACTTTCGCTTGGGGTTCGGATGCTCGGGGCCAAGCGCATGTACATGTAGTGATCATTGGCCTTGATCGACAGAAAAATGCACAGACTGAAAAACGTCTTTTCGACTATCCTGACATCAATGGTGAGCCGGAACAAAGCGTTCACAAAATTTTATCACCCTATCTCTTTGGTGCCGAGAGTTTAGCTGACCCGTATTTGGTGGTACAGGAAGAAAGTACACCAATTAATGGGATGAGGTCTCTTCAGTTTGGAACACAGCCTCTAGAAAATGGACATTTAAAGTTCTCCACCACTGAAAAAGAAGAATTTACCAAAAGTGAACCTAGATCAGTTCACTGTTTTCGTCCTTTTATAGGTGCATCGGAATTTCTATATAACGAAGAAAGATGGATTCTGCATACGGATGGTCTCGCGGTGAGTGAACTTCGCCGTCTGCCCATGGTGAAGGCACGATTGCAGTCAGTCCGAGAGTTTCGCTCACAAAGTTGTAGAGAAGCAACAAAACGACTAGCAGACTTCCCCTCTAGCTACGGTGTGACCGTTATTCCCGAAAAGGCTTTCTTGTTGATTCCCAGAGTCAGCTCGGAACGACGGGAATATATACCAATTGGATGGCTTGAACCGCCGACGATTCCAAGTGAAGCAACCCTGATACTAGAGGACGCCTCGCTACCAGACTTCGCACTACTGACATCAGCGATGCACATGGTATGGCTACGATATATCGGCGGTCGACTAAAGAGTGATTACCGCTATTCCATTGGTCTTGTCTACAATACGTTTCCATTGCCCCCAGGCTTGGATTTAACAAAACTGGAACCACTTGCCCAAGCGGTGCTCGATGCACGGGCTTCTCATCCCAATGCAACTCTGGCTGATCTTTACGATTCTGATCTGATGCCGAAGAATCTACGACGAGCACACAATGCACTCGATCACGCCGTTGATCGTCAGTATAAGCGTTCAAAATTCAACTCAGAGCGTGAGCGAGTAGAACACTTATTCAGCTTGTATGAAAAGATGCGCCTACCGTTAATTTCCAGAAGCAAACAGAAAAAAAAGCGATGAACAACGATACAAAAAAGGTATTTTTTTGACGAGCCCTAGGTTGAACGAGTCCGAGATATATCCATATACAGATGAAAGAACCCTATTGTTCCTTTGATAATGCTTTTGAAATCAGTAAACATATGATGAACTGAATTAGCTATTTCCCACAGATATAATCCTTTATTATTCGTTGTAAATCTGATCAATCAATTCAAATCAAATTTTTCAATCGAGAACATGAATTTTGAAATCGAAGATGAAAGAGTCTCTGAACCGATACCTATTCGTTCACTAGACTCCTCTTGCATTCATGCAAAATTCGTCTTTGATCGTAATGACTGCTAGAGGGGATGAGTGATGAGCAACGACAACCATTCAAAGAACACAAAAAATCAGTGGGAAGAACTTGCGGCCACCGAGCTCAAGGCAAAAGATACCAGTCAGATTGAATGGATGACTCCCGAAGGAATACTGGTTAAACCAGTATATTCTGCCCAAGATTTGGATCGGATCGCTCATTTGCAAAGCATGCCGGGCTTTCCTCCATTTACGCGTGGTTCCAAGGCGACTATGTATGCGGGAAGACCCTGGACAATTCGTCAATACGCGGGTTTTTCTACAGCAAAGGAATCCAATACATTTTTCCGAAAAAATCTAGCTGCCGGACAGACCGGCTTGTCGGTAGCGTTTGACCTAGCCACTCACCGTGGTTATGACTCTGATCATCCAAGAGTAACTGGTGATGTTGGAAAGGCTGGGGTTGCGATTGATTCGGTTGAGGATATGAAGACCCTGTTCGATGGAATTCCACTCGACAAGATGTCCGTATCAATGACCATGAACGGCGCTGCCTTACCCGTGATGGCCATGTATATTGTGGCAGCGGAGGAGCAGGGGGTTGCGAGTCACTTATTATCAGGTACTCTTCAGAACGATATTCTCAAGGAATTCATGGTTCGCAATACCTATATCTATCCACCACGTCCATCCATGAGAATTGTTTCAGATATTATTTCCTATTCTGCAAACAATATGCCCAAGTTCAACCCGGTATCGATTTCTGGTTACCATATGCAAGAGGCGGGTGCAACAGCAGTTCAGGAATTAGCCTATACGCTTGCTGATGGTATTGAGTATGTACGCACGGCTATTGATGGTGGTTTGGATATTGATCAATTTGCCCCAAGGTTATCTTTTTTTTTTGCAATTGGCATGAATTTTTTTATGGAGGTCGCCAAATTGCGGGCAGCCCGAACTTTGTGGGCCGAACTTATTGAACAATATTTCTCGCCCAAAAACCAGAAATCCCTGATTTTGCGAACGCATTGTCAAACATCTGGTGTCAGTTTAACGAGCAAAGATCCACAAAACAATATCGTTCGTACTACGATTGAAGCGATGGCTGCAATTCTTGGGGGTACACAATCATTACATACCAACTCCTTTGACGAGGCTCTGGCATTGCCAACCGAGCATTCGGCGCGCATCGCGCGCAATACCCAACTCATATTGAAGCATGAGACTGGAATAACGAATGTGGTCGATCCTTTGGCTGGATCGTATTATATTGAGAGTCTGACTCAATCCTTGATTCAAGAAGCGAAAAAGTTGATTAATGAAATAGAGGAAATGGGGGGCATGACGATAGCGGTTGAAGCAGGGTTGCCAAAACTCCGAATTGAAGAAGCATCAGTTATGCGACAGGCAAGAATTGATATGGGTGAGGAGGTAATCGTTGGGGTGAATCAATATGAACTTGCACAAGAACAAGAGATCGATATTCGAGTCATTGATAACCATGCAGTACGTAAATTCCAGATCCAGCGTCTTAAGGAAATCAAAATTTCACGTGATAGTGAGGCTGTAACTCGAACCCTTGATCAGTTGCGACAATGCGCACAAACTGAACAGGGTAATTTGCTAGAAAAAGCGATCGATGCAGCGCGTGCAAGAGTAACTCTTGGAGAGATATCCGGTGCCCTTGAATCGGTTTATGGACGGTACAATGCCAATCCAAAATCGGTAGGTGGAATCTATGCGCGTGCACTTGAAGATCAAGAGTCATTCCATTTGTTGCGTTCAAGAGTTGCAAACTTTGCTGATCAGGAAGGACGACAGCCACGAATGTTAGTCGTGAAGTTGGGTCAGGACGGTCATGATAGGGGCGCAAGAACAATTGCGACAGCGTTCGTTGATATCGGATTCGATGTAGACATCGGCCCCTTATTCCAGACACCAGTTGAAGCTGTCCGACAGGCGATCGAAAATGACGTACATGTGATCGGCATATCTTCTCAGGCAGCGGGGCATTCTACATTGGTACCTGCTGTGATGGAAGAACTTAAGTTGCACGACAGTCAGGATATTCATGTAATCTGCGGTGGAGTAATCCCCGAGAGTGATTATGACTCTCTCTATGCATCAGGTGTTGGAGCGATTTTTGGTCCGGGTACAAATATCCCAGAAGCGGCTACACGGGTGTTAGACTTGCTGACCGATAAAAAATGAGAAAAGAGAACTGAAGCCATATCAAATTGGCTTGGTGTGTGAATATGCAAGACATTATTGACAAACTGGAACATAAACGGAATCTGGCAAAGTTGGGTGGCGGTCAACACCGTATTGATGCACAGCACAACAAGGGAAAATTGACCGCCCGTGAGCGTATCAATGTATTGCTTGATGAAGGTAGCTTTGAGGAGTGGGATATCTTTGTCGAACACCGTTCTACAGACTTTGGAATGGAAGATAAAAGTATCCCGGGTGATGGCGTAATCACCGGTTATGGCACCATCAACAACCGAATCGTATTCGTATATAGCCAAGATTTTACCGTTTTTGGCGGTTCTCTATCGGAAGCTCATGCAGAAAAAATCTGCAAGGTTATGGATAAGGCCATGAATGTCGGTGCACCGATTATCGGTATCAATGATTCTGGTGGAGCTCGCATACAAGAAGGTGTGGCATCACTAGGTGGATATGCTGAAGTATTTCAGCGAAACGTTATGGCCTCTGGTGTGATTCCACAAATATCTCTGGTTATGGGTCCCTGTGCTGGTGGTGCCGTTTATTCTCCAGCAATTACTGACTTCATTCTTATGGTTGAAAACACTTCCTATATGTTCGTGACCGGCCCTGATGTAGTAAAGACGGTTACCCATGAAGAAGTATCTGCCGAAAAACTCGGAGGTGCAATCACCCATACGACTCAGTCTGGTGTTGCTGATCTATCCTTTGACAATGATATTCATACCTTAATGATGACGCGAAGATTGTTCAACTTTTTGCCTCTGAATAATCAGTCAGCGCCTCCAAAACGGGAGACTTCTGATGTGCCTGAACGAGTAGAGATGTCTTTGGATACTTTGGTTCCGGACAATCCAAACTACCCGTATGACATCAAAGAGTTGATCTTGAAAGTAGTTGATGAAGAAGATTTTTTCGAACTCCAGCCGGACTATGCAAAAAATATTGTGATTGGATTTGCTCGAATTGAAGGTTCGACGGTTGGTATAGTTGCTAACCAGCCTATGGTATTGGCCGGTTGTCTAGATATCAATGCTTCTATCAAAGCTGCTCGTTTTGTTCGGTTTTGTGATGCTTTCAACATTCCGATTGTAACTTTTGTGGATGTTCCCGGATTCATGCCGGGCACGAGTCAGGAATACGGCGGTATTATCTTACACGGCGCGAAATTACTATTTGCCTATGCTGAATGCACGGTCCCGAAAATAACCGTAATCACCCGTAAAGCCTATGGTGGAGCCTATGATGTAATGTCATCCAAGCACCTAAGAGGCGATGTCAATCTGGCATGGCCAAGTGCTGAAATCGCAGTCATGGGCCCGAAAGGAGCCGTCGAGATTATTTTTCGGGAAGAATCCAAAGACACCGCTAAGATCGCATTGCGTGAGAAGGAATACCGAAAAAAGTTTGCTAACCCCTTCGTTGCTGGTCGTCGAGGATTTATTGATGATGTAATTTTGCCGCATGCTACGAGAAAACGCATCTGCCGTTCGCTAGCTATGCTTAAAAACAAGTCGCTTGGAAACCCTTGGAAAAAACACGCGAACATTCCACTTTGATGGATCGAGGTAATTAGCATGTTCAAGAAAATTCTAATTGCAAATAGGGGAGAAATCGCTTGTCGTATCATCACTTCAGCAAAGCACATGGGCATCGCTACAGTGGCAGTCTATTCCGAGGCAGACCGTAATACCAAGCATGTTCATGAGGCTGATGAGGCAATCTGCATCGGGGCACCGCCAGCTATAGAAAGCTATTTGAATGGTGATCGAATACTGGAAGCTTGTCAACAAAGTGGTGCTGAAGCTATTCATCCCGGCTACGGTTTTCTCTCCGAGAACGCAGAATTTTCAGAACGTCTGGAACAAGAAGGCCTTATCTTTATTGGTCCAAAACCTCATGCTATTCGAGTTATGGGAGACAAGATCACTTCAAAAAAGTTAGCGGCAGATGCTGGAGTTCATGTCATTCCGGGATTTGATGGGGTTGTTCAAGATGCCAATCAAGCCCTGGACATTGCCAAGGAGATTGGCTATCCAGTAATGATTAAAGCTTCGGCGGGTGGTGGTGGCAAGGGAATGCGCATTGCGCTAAATGATGAGGAATGTCGTGATGGGTTTGAGCGAGCGACCAGTGAAGCGCAGTCGAGTTTTGGAGATGGAAGAATTTTCATTGAGAAATTTATCAATCAACCCCGGCATATTGAGATTCAGATATTAGCCGATAGTCACGGAAATGCGATTGCATTAAATGAAAGAGAATGTTCGATTCAACGGCGCTATCAGAAAGTTGTAGAGGAAGCACCATCCGTCTTTCTAAATGATGACACTCGAAAGGCGATGATGGCGCAGGCTGTTTCTCTTGCTCAAGCTGTCGACTACCAATCGGCAGGCACAGTTGAGTTTGTAGTTGATGATCAACAAAATTTCTTTTTTCTTGAAATGAATACTCGCTTGCAGGTCGAACATCCAATCACCGAGATGATTACCGGAATTGATCTAGTGGAGTGGATGATCCGTATTGCGGATGGTGAATACCTCACCATCAAGCAGGAGGACGTCTGTATCAATGGATGGTCAATTGAATCTAGGATTTATGCTGAGAACCCATGGCGGGGATTTCTACCATCGACAGGGCGCATCCATAAATATCAGACACCTCCTTATTCGGAATATGTAAGACTCGACACTGGTATAGAAGAAGGATCCGAGATTTCCATGTTTTATGACCCAATGATCGCCAAGCTTATTACTTGGGGTGAGACTAGGGATCAGGCCATAGAAATAATGAATGTTTGTTTGAACCGATATTACATTCGGGGTGTTGATACCAATCTCGCTTTTCTATCCTCAATATTCAGGAGGCCGAGTTTTCGTTCTGGAGAGTTCAATACTTCGTTCATTGAAAAGGAATATCCAAATAATTTTACTCCAGAACCGATTGAAGCAAGTGTGTTACCAAATGTTGTCTGTGCAATTTCGGCAATTCATTATCGGCATCATCTACGAGCTGGCACTATCTCGGATCAAATTGAGGGATATGGACGACAAGTGAATTTGAATTGGGTTGTTATAATTGAAGATGAAGAGCTTCTAACCCAGATTCAGCATGATGAAAACGATAACGAGATCATTGTTACTTATCAAGAAAAAAATTACCAGGTAGTCGATAACTGGACAATTGCCGATCCTGTGTATACCGGCAAAGTAGGTGATAAAGAGATCAATTTCCAGATTGTAAAGTCAGACTTCCGCTATGACATAGTCTGTGATTCGTATGTTGGACGAGTGATGGTTATCCGACCTGAGACAGCTAGACTTCATCGGTTGATGCCGGTAAAAATGCCTCCTGATTTATCGCGTTTTCTGCTCTCACCGATGCCGGGACTTCTCATTTCGCTATCGGTCACAGTTGGGAGTAAAGTAAAACTTGGTGAAGAGCTAGCCATAATTGAGGCCATGAAGATGGAAAACACATTGCAGGCTGAGCAATCTTGTGTAGTTTCCCGAATCCTAGCAGAGCCCGGTGACAAGCTTGAAATGGATCAGCCGATTCTCGAATTTGAATAAGTTACTGGTAGGATGACCTGGAGTTTGACCCGATATGGTGAGTCTCGACGCATTACGATCTGGTGATCGCAAGACACTCGCTAAAATATTAACTCTGGTCGAGTCGACTCGCCCCGAAGACCGACAAGTAACAGAAAGTTTTCTGGAAAATATAACAGGTTATACTGGTCAATCCCTGCGAATTGGAATTACCGGTATCCCAGGTGTTGGCAAGTCAACCATGATAGAGGCTCTTGGGCACCAAGTAATTAAGGCCGGCAGTAAACTCGCGGTATTGGCAGTTGATCCTAGTTCTGCGCTATCGGGTGGAGCCATTTTGGGTGACAAGACTAGGATGCAGACTTTATCGATAGAACCATCGGTTTATATTCGGCCTAGTCCTGCTGGGAAATCATTGGGCGGTGTTGCGAGGCGGACTCAAGAATCAATTTTGGTGCTTGAGGCGGCAGGATATGATGTGATTTTCGTCGAGACTGTTGGAGTTGGTCAGGCAGAAGCTATGGTTAGTCGAATGACTGATATCTCGATATTAATGTTATTGCCTGGTGGTGGTGATGATCTACAGGGTATTAAACGTGGTGTGATGGAGCTTGCTGACATCGTAGTTATCAATAAAGCCGATAGAGATTTGCAGGCACGAGCTAAATTATCGGAAGCTGATATTCGCCATGCACTTGAATTCATTCAGCCTCGACACCAAGGATGGAAGCCTCGTGTAATGAAAACTTCTGCCCTAGAGGGTGAGGGTATAAGTCAGTTGTGGAATACTATTCTTGAATTTCGCAAGCAGACTGAGAAAACCAATGCATTTGTTGCAAATCGGCAGAGACAATTATTGGATTGGATTCATTTGGAAGCCCGCGAAATGATTCTCGATCAATTCGAGAAAGATCCTACCATATCCCAACTACATGTAGATTTGGCCAAGAAAGTTACTGGCTCTTCAATGAGTTACATCACGGCAGCGCGAGAATTAGCCAATCACATTTTGGGCGATAAAGGATTGTAGGAAAGCGCTCGTCCGTACCATGTTAATATAGTTGTATTATGAATGTTCTCATGAGTACACAGTCGACTGGGGGATAGCATCCCAGCTTCAATCTGGGGGGTCGCGAGCACTTCTTCCAAGGTGATCAATTAGCCGGATATTTGCAATATGAATAGAGAGGATGCGCTTGTCGACGATACATTCTTTATTAACCCTTATGGTATTTGCTCGCCCCTATTTGCAAATACTGATCAATCGCGATATGGTAAATGTAGGCTTTCCTCATGTTAAGATAAACTCATCATGAATACAGAAATTCAGGCTGAAAGCCTTCCGTTACCCATCGGCATTCAAACATTTCGCCGACTCCGGGAGAAGGGCTGTTATTATGTGGACAAAACACCTTTGATTCGGCAAATGATTGAAGAAGGTGATTTCTACTTTCTCTCCCGCCCCCGCCGTTTTGGTAAGAGTCTTCTGGTGAGTACATTGA
>JAPOUQ010000074.1 GCA_026708585.1 Gammaproteobacteria bacterium | reverse complement strand
GTTTTCATGATACATATCATTATCCACCATAGAGGCCTAACCCATGCATTATAAAGCCAAATCCGAGTCGTTATCAAAACTGATTGAGCCGATGATCGATGACAACGATTACCCGATTTGATAATCTAATATGGAAACTCTGCTAAGAGTTGAAGATTTCCAGTTTGCTATCTAGTGCCGGCATCTTCAAGCGGTGCGGGCACTACGCTATTATGATGGTGTATATTTATATGATGTGGAGCTGGATGAATTCACCAAGAAGCAATTTCAGGTTACTCGAAATTTCTTGCCAATATACCTTCAATCATTTCAATAAAAAGTCTAGTATCACGAATCTTGATAAAGAAATCAGATGGATTCTTGATGCGAACCAATATATCAGAAAAGTATTCGTTTCTGGGAATGAGATTTTGAAACTGGAATACCGAGTTCTATATATTGAACTTGATAGACAAAGTTCAAAGTATGATCGCCTCATCTCAGGAATTATCGAGAGATTCACAACCAAAATTGATAGTATTTAATCATAATTTATCAATTAGTTGTAAAACTATATGTTAAATATATGATTGAATAACTATTCAAATAATTGCTTAATATAATTTCTAATTCTTAAAATTATTGAAAACTCATATAGCCTCCTTGTTTGTTTGGCAACAAGACTATCAGGGTAACTTTATTAGAGGAACAGAGTCGGGAGAGTTCAGTTTCATGTTCAATCTTTCGGATGGTCTTCGTGAAACGAATCGGCAAAGTTCTGAAATGTATCAGACTCAATTGCCTCTCGAATACGGCTCATGAGTTTCTGATAGTAATGCAAGTTATGTAAAGAGCATAGTCTAAGCCCTAAAATCTCATTTTTCTGGAACAGATGGCGGAGATAAGAGCGAGAGTAGTTGGTACACGTATAACAGTCACATTGATTGTCAACAGGCTTCGAATCGAGGCGATACCGACTATGTTTGATTTTTACGATACCAGTTTGTGTATATAACCAACCGTTTCTTGCGTTTCGGGTTGGCAATACGCAATCGAACATGTCAATGCCATATCTTACTCCGTTCACCAGATCACTAGGCGTTCCAACCCCCATCAAATATCGTGGACAATCTGCAGGCATCCGGTGGGTGATTTTCGACAATATACGAAGCATGTCCTCTTTCGGCTCTCCCACGGATAATCCACCAAGTGCATAACCTTTGAATCCGATATCGATTGTTTGCTCTAGGGATTGCAATCTCAAATCCTCAAATATCCCTCCTTGGACAATGCCGAACAGTGTACCATTGCCGTTATAACTCTCGACGCACCGAGAAGCCCAGCGTGAAGAGCGTTGCATGGAATCAGCTGCTTGATCATAGGTAACAGGGTAGTGGGTACATTCATCAAATGCCATCACGATATCAGAATCGAGTATGCTCTGAATAGACATGGATTCCTCGGGTCCCATGAAAATCTGACGACCATCATGTGGCGAGCGAAACGTTACACCTTTTTCGTCTAAACGTCGTAAATTCTGCAGACTCCAAACCTGAAATCCACCAGAGTCAGTTAGGATTGGACGATGCCAATTCATGAAAGTATGAAGGCCGTTATGCAATCGAATAACTTCGGTCCCAGGTTGAATCATAAGGTGAAAGGTGTTACCTAGCAGAATATCGGCTCCCGTTCCCCGAACCTCTTCTGGTGATAGACTCTTCACGGTACCAGATGTGCCCACCGGCATAAAGGCAGGTGTTGCGACTGTACCTCGCGACAGCTTTAATTCACCGCGTCTCGCTTGTTGATCGGATTTCAGCAACTTGAATTTCATGGCTGTCTCTCCAGAAACATAGCATCGCCATAACTGTAGAAACGATATCCCTGATTGATTGCATGATGATACGCCGACAGTACAAAATCTCGTCCAGCAAAAGCACTGACCAGAACCAGTAAAGTCGAGCGTGGTAAATGAAAGTTGGTGATCAAAGAATCAACAACGCGAAATTGGAATCCCGGTTTGATGAACAGTTCCGTATCACCTGTGTAGGCTTTCAATTCCCCACTCAGAGCAGCACTTTCTAATGCTCTTACCACAGTAGTACCTACCGCGATTACTTTGGAGCCAGATTGTCGAGTATCGGTAATCATCTTGCAGGTCTCTTCACTGACTTCCAACCATTCTTTATGCATTTGGTGATTCAGAATATTTTCACAGTGAATAGGTTTGAATGTACCCGCTCCAATATGTAGAGTAATTGACGTTAGACCTACCCCCATATTTGTGATTTCATCCAACAAGCGTTGATCAAAATGTAGTCCTGCGGTAGGAGCAGCCACTGCTCCAGGATACCTAGCATACACAGTCTGATAACGTTCATTATCCTGTTCTTCGGTAGACCTATCCACATAGTGCGGTAAGGGCATGGAGCCTGATTGTTCAAAAAGGGTTGTGATAGATTGCCCATGAATAGTTTGCACAGCAAAGAACGGTTGCTGGTTTCTCTTGACGATTAAAACGTTCTCATCAACCAACAGTTTCTGATGCGGCCGGATCGGTCGATTGGCACGTAACTGAACCAATGCTTCTGAACTATTGAGAATTCTTTCCAGCATAATTTCTACCTTACCGCCGGTAGGTTTGGTTGCAAACAGACGAGCAGGAAGAACACGAGTGTTGTTGAGTACCAAAAGATCACCTGGGCAGAGCAGTGATGACAATTCATAAAATTTCATGTCGTAAAACTGACTCGACCTAGCTTTTGCTAATAACAATCTACTATCTATTCGCTCCGGTTTCGGGTGCTGCGCAATCTGACTCTTAGACAGCTGATAATCAAACTCACTAAGATTCATACATCAAGGTCTAAAATAGGGATTCATCCACATAAGTAAAAACAGCAGTCAGATAATTGTTGGTTGGAATTGACGAAGTTTATTGTATCAAAATAGGCATTGCTTGAACTCAAATACAATTGATATGCAGGGTATTATTTGGACGTGAATTGTGATTGAAAATCAGTGCTTGTCTGAATACAATACTCTCCGGGCATCTAGTTATATGGAGTGACCACTCTTTATTCGATATGGCCCGCATAGCTCAGTTGGCAGAGCAGCTGATTTGTAAATCAAAATTGCACCTTGATTCTGGAAACTGATCAAGTGGAGGCGGCTAAAACGGGGAAACCTGACTCCCTATTGCGATGGTTATATTTGACTCTCGACAAGGCGAATGGCAATCCCGTGCTAAATGTTGATGGTTCGACATTGAGTGTAGAGACTTTACACCGCCCACCTAAGCCGTAATAAGAATAGATTTTTCGTGAGGTATGGTGAAGAGAAAGTCCAGACCCCAAACCGGACAAAACGTCTGGGTCGTGAAAACGGTAGCGGGTAAGAATCAGCAGGTCGGGGGTTCGAATCCCTCTGCGGGCTCCAGTTGATCGAATCAATGCTCAATAAACAAAAGGCTGTAGTCACGCTAAAGTTGGATGAATATTCTATGATCATGCAAAAAATTATCATTTCGGCATTGACAAAATTCTTGGAATAAGTCAAAATCGATTGTTTAACTATATCTGATCGGAGGGATTCCCGAGCGGTCAAAGGGGGCAGACTGTAAATCTGTTGGCTCAGCCTTCGGAGGTTCGAATCCTCCTCCCTCCACCACGAACGGAATCAGGTGTAATCGGTTGGTGCCAAATTGGGAAAGTAGATTACCCGATTGTTCTGTTTGGGGTGTTAACGGGAGAGAAAATATAGGTCATTATTGCGGGTGTAGTTCAAAGGTAGAACCTCAGCCTTCCAAGCTGATGATATGGGTTCGATTCCCATCATCCGCTCCATATACTGAACTTGTAACGGCATATGATATGCCCACATAGCTCAGTCGGTAGAGCACTTCCTTGGTAAGGAAGAGGTCACCGGTTCAAGTCCGGTTGTGGGCTCCAGTTTAATTTGAATACTGTGTTCAGCAAAATACAAAGTTTTGAATGGTTCTTGTCGATTTTCTTTGTGAATCGACCAAATGTTTACCAGATTAAAGTTTAACGAGAAATCAATAACATGGCGAAAGAAAAATTTGAGCGTACGAAGCCGCATGTAAA
>JAPOUQ010000092.1 GCA_026708585.1 Gammaproteobacteria bacterium | reverse complement strand
AGAATCCGGTTCTTGATCACTCTCGACACCATCACCGCCTGGCAGTACTGCAATAGCTGGCACTCCCTCTTGGTTCAGATTGTCCGCTCATAGCAACGAAGAGCCCAAAGTCCCTAAGCCTGACAACCTCTGCTTCCGATCAAGAAGCAGACCACTCTCAATTTTTTTTAAACCAAATCAGACCAATATAACATCAAAAAATCCTAAAATTAGAATTGCTGCTTGATGTCAATCTTTATCTATAATCCCCATATTTTGCCTAATATCCGGTGCCTTACGAATCTCCTTTCACAGGTTCACGGAGTGTTCAACGTAAACACTCTTCGCCGTGTAGCAGTACCTATCCCAGACTTTGCTACACGATAGTTCGTCAGCACACGGACATTACTACCATTGGTTTGGGTAGCATTGTATATAATTCCCCTCTTTTTCGTCCATACTGAATTTCTTCTTACCTTCACCAAGGAGTTATGAAATTGTCTGAATATGTTTTTACCCTGAACGGGGTTGGTAAGTTGGTCGCCGCTAATCGCTGGATCCTCAAGGATATTTACCTAAGTTTTTTTCCCGGCGCGAAAATCGGTGTTCTGGGCTATAACGGTGCTGGAAAATCTACACTACTGAAAATCATGGCTGGAATTGAACAGGATATTGTTGGAGAGGCCAGACCCCAACCTAGTCTAAATATCGGCTACTTAGCTCAAGAACCAGTACTTGATAACCAAAAAAATATTCGTGAGGTCATTGAAGAAAGCCAAGCTGATATCAAGTCAGCCCAGAAGAGACTTCAGGAAGTCTACGCGGCTTATGCCGACCCTGATGCAGATTTTGATGCCCTCGCTAAGGAACAGGCAGATCTTGAAAGCATTGTTCAAGCAACAGATGCCTACAATCTTAATCACCGTCTTGAGATTGCTGCCGATGCACTCAGGTTGCCCCCATGGGACACCAAGATTTCGACATTGTCTGGCGGTGAACGGCGTCGAGTTGCGCTTTGTCGTCTGCTACTCTCAAATCCAGACATGCTAATTCTGGACGAGCCTACCAACCATTTAGATGCCGAATCGGTAACATGGCTCGAGCATTTTCTGCATAATTTTTCTGGAACTGTGGTTGCGGTAACCCATGATCGATATTTCCTAGATAACGTTGCAGGCTGGATACTCGAACTCGACCGAGGGCAAGGTATCCCGTGGAAAGGGAATTACTCATCCTGGCTAGAGCAAAAGGAAAAGAGGCTTGAGTTGGAGCAAAAAACCGAGTCAGCTCGAATCAAGAGCATGCAAAGTGAACTCGAGTGGATACGAGCAAATCCAAAAGGGCGACAAAGTAAAAGCAAGGCTCGTATCAAGCGATTTGAGGAATTGAGTTCAAGCGATTACCAAAAACGTGCACAGACCAACGAGATTTACATTCCTCCAGGCCCTCGACTTGGAGATGTGGTCATTGAAGCAAAGGATATCTGCATGTCATTCAATGGTAAGTTGCTCTATGAAAATCTAAACTTCAGTTTACCCAAAGGAGGGATTATTGGCATCATTGGGCCAAACGGCGCTGGCAAAACTACTCTTCTTAGTTTGATGGTCGGTAAAATTCAGCCTACTTCGGGTTCTTTTCAGGTTGGCGATACCGTGGTCACAGGTCATGTTGATCAATCTCGTGAATTGCTTAACAACAAGAACACAGTTTTTGAGGAAATTACCGGCGGACAAGATGTAATGATGATAAACGGTTTCGAAGTGCAATCACGCCGGTATGTTGGGCGCTTCAATTTCAAAGGATCTGATCAGCAAAAAATTGTTGGAACACTCTCGGGAGGTGAACGAAATCGAGTTCATCTTGCAAAACTACTTGCAAGCGGAGCAAACCTGTTGTTGCTTGATGAACCGACCAATGATCTTGATGTTGAAACACTCCGGGCTCTAGAAGAAGCTATTTTGGATTTTCCGGGCTGTGTGGTTGTGGTTTCACATGACCGTTGGCTTTTAGATCGAATTGCTACACATATACTGGCTTTCGAAGGCAATTCAGAAATTATCTGGTTTGATGGAAACTATTCAGAATATGAACAAGACTACAGACGACGAAATGGTGAGGAAATCAAGCCAAGCCGTATTCGCTACAAGCCGCTCAAAATGTAAACGGCAAAGTTCACTTAGGTCCGTGATACTCTTAACTTGAGTTCATCCAAGAATGCTTTATTTGATGATAACGATTCAAAGCCCTTTGCCTAGTTTGCTTGAGATCAATAACAGGCAATGTGTAGTTCAACTTCTTCGGCGAATCTTTCCACTCAGGCCATGTCCAAGGTTCATGTATATATTGAGTTGGCACCTCAGACAATTCCGGTACCCATCGCCGGATATACTCCCCTTCCGGATCAAAACGCTGACCCTGACTTTTTGGTGAAAATATCCGAAAGTAGGGGGCCGCATCGGGACCACAACCTGCAACCCATTGCCAGCCCATCGAATTATTAGCAAGATCGGCATCGACCAAGGTAGCCCAAAACCAGCGTGCACCCTCCAGCCAGTGTATCAATCCGTTTTTGCAAAGTAACGAAGCCACGATCATTCGCACCCGATTGTGCATCCATCCGGTTCTCCATAACTGGCGCATGCCTGCATCAACTAATGGAATTCCAGTCTGTCCACTTTGCCATTTCTGGAGTAGTTCTGGATTTTCCTCCCAAATAAAGGTTTTATACATTGGATCTAGAGGGAGATCGCTCATGCTCGGATGATCTTGGAGGAGGTGATGGGCAAAATCTCGCCAGATCAATTGACGTAGATATGGCCAAAATGGACTCTGATCGGGGGAATCATGCAAAGAGCCGTCATCGCTTCGGATATGCAACCAGACCTGTCTAGGAGATACTTCTCCAAAATGTAGATGTGGAGAGAGTCTCGATACCCCTTCGAGATTCGGGATATCCCGATCATGTCCATATGTTTGAATTGCAATTTCGGAAAATGATTGGAGCCGCTGGTGGGCCCCGATTTCACCCGGTTGCCAATCTCTGGTGAATTCAGAATACCATTGGATTCTATCGATGAGTTTGAGTTCTTCGATCTGAAGTGAATTTGGAATTGGATTGGGACATGTTAGTTGATCGGGTTCATCGAATGGCAATTCGGGAGGTGCGAGTGAAGCATGTCGTTTACTGAAGGGGGTATACACTCGATATTTCCCTCCATCTTCTTTGACAACTTCACTTGGTTCTCTCAATAGAGCACCGGGGAAATCAACTGCCCTGATGCCAACTTTCTCCAATTCTTTTTTGATCATTTGATCACGGTTGATAATCGATGGTTCATAGAGTCGATTCCAACATACGGTTGTTGCGCGAGTTTCTGTGCACACTTCAACCAAAGATTTCAGACTGTCGCCTTGTCGAATAATCAAATTACCTTTTTTTTTCTGTACTTGTTCCTTAAACGCACACAAACTCTGGTGAAGCCACCAGTTACTCGCAGCCCCGGGTTGCCATGGCTGTTCTTCATGAGGCGCATGAATGTAAAGCAAGATTACTTGGTCTGTGTAATCAATGGCATAGCAGATCGCTGGATTATCACAAAGCCTGAAATCCCGTCGCAACCAGACTACACTTATTGTCATCTTGATGTTCTCACAATAACACGATCCCCTAATTAACATTAAAAATCGTCAAAAATATAAAAATCCAGTTGTATCATGGCATTAACGGTATTACAAAGTTTCAGATAAATATTTTACCAGTCTAACTTTCGCAAGGATTATGCACATTCTGCCCTAAAAAACGCAAAAGTAATCGGGAAATTACCTCCAACATCGATCTGATGCTCCAAGTGATCTTGCTGGAACACTCTGGACAGTCGATTATCGACAGAGTGTCCTTTTTCTACTTTCATACTGATGTATTAGGAAGAAATCAAACACCTCGATGATATGGTCCACCAGCGCAAAATTCGAGGCTTGATGAATCTTCTGGGATTCCAATCGACACTCTTCTCAAGCAACTTCGATAACTAGCTGAGTTCAGTCGGCAAGGATTGACCATCGAAAAATGTTTGATCAGAGGTCAATCGTCAACTGTTATCGGTGAGTCTCGGTACCCGTGACCATATAACTTTGGATATTAATACGACGTTGATTCATGCGAACAAGAAATCTGTAGCTCCTCGCAACACTCCTTGATCCAGATCTTCTAGGCCGCATTGCGCCTGTTTTACATTAAACCGACCGGTTTATCCTTGAAACTCCCCGATTTACCTTTCAGGCCGGTAAAGTTCAGCCGTAAACGGTTATCCTCCCGT
Organism: Gammaproteobacteria bacterium; assembly: GCA_026708585.1. Lineage (GTDB taxonomy): Bacteria > Pseudomonadota > Gammaproteobacteria > Arenicellales > Poriferihabitantaceae > Poriferihabitans. Next base: position 42 of record JAPOUQ010000092.1, on the reverse strand, counting down.
GCATGAGTGTACCATGACTAAACCATTCCATCTATCTGATAA
>JAPOUQ010000042.1 GCA_026708585.1 Gammaproteobacteria bacterium | reverse complement strand
GCGGCGGTTTCATTCTGTTCCGGGGTAATGAGGTTGGTTATTGTGGTGAGGTCATTCATGGCGGTTTCGCTCTCTTTTCTAAAATGTGTTATTAACGATAAGTGTAATTATCGAACACCCTGTAAGACTCACTTCCGGAGAACTGGCTAGTCTTTGCCGAGAGGGAGTCGAACCCTCTGGATTGTGATGAATGGTCTATAGGTATTTGCTTGTTCGAGTAAAAGCTTACATGTAGTCCCTTACCTATAAAACTTACACAGAAAAATACATGAATTATTACTCGACTTTGGTTGTGGCTATACTAGTTTAGGAATTATTTGATCAATCCATAAATGATCAGCTGTTCTTGTGAGTTGACTGATGTTTACTGATTTTTTTGAAACACTCTCTTTTGTGGAGTTAGATTGATCTTGTCAATCACTGTACCTGGCGGCAGGCTAAGAATAGCCACAACCAGTTTCGAAACATCAACTGGGTCAATAGAGTTTTCGTGCGCGTCTCCCGGACAAAATTCCAAATGATCAAAAAAATTAGTGTCAACTGCGCCAGGATTGATCACACTAACCCGCAAATTTGCAGAAGCACACTCAGCTCTCAATGACTCTGCAAAGCCATTGATCCCAAATTTTGTTGCACTATAGACAGCGCCCATCTTGCCAGCCCTCACTCCACTTTCCGACCCAATCAAAACCAAATCGCCTCTTCCTCGTCGCTTCAAATCAGGAAGAATATGTCGAGTAACAAGCATGTGACTGAGCAAATTTGCATGAACTAGATTGACAATTCTCTCAACAGAGAATTCTTCATAATTACCAAAGTCACCATATCCATGACACAAAACCGCCCCATCTAAATTAATCTTGCTACCCATCAATTCTTTCATGGTGACTTCCAACTCAGAAAAATTCGCTAAATCACAACGAATGCTGGTCAAACGCGAACGGACTGATAGTTTGTTTAAACAGGGAGATTCAGCAATTCGACGAGCAACTGCGATAACTTGTGCACCTTCATTTAACAAAGACTCAACAATCGCGAAACCAATGCCAGAACTTGCACCGGTTATCAGATAATTTCGATTCTTCATACATAAGTTCTTTGACATTGAAGGTTCCAAAACTCGTACGAGATCTACTTTTTGAGTCGAGTCTTTCCATGCATGTACGGACGCAATACCTCAGGTATAGTAATACTACCGTCTTCATTCTGATAGTTTTCCATGACACCAATCAAAGCCCGTCCAACAGCCACACCTGAACCATTCAAAGTATGCAATAATTCGGGTTTACCGGTCGCTGGGTTTCTCCATCTCGCCTTCATTCGTCTTGCCTGAAAGTCTTCAGTATTACTGCAAGAGGATATTTCTCGATAGAGCTGCTGACTCGGTAACCACACCTCAATGTCATAGGTCTTTGACGCAGCAAAACCCATATCCCCAGTACAAAGAGTAATCACTCGATACGGCAACTCTAGTTTCTGCAATATGGTTTCGGCATGACCTGTCATAATCTCCAATGCATCATAAGATTCATCCGGTCGGACTGCATGTACCAATTCCACTTTCTCGAATTGATGCTGTCGGATCATACCTCGAGTATCACGACCATAAGACCCCGCTTCCCTGCGAAAGCAGGCAGTGTGCGCAACCAGCCGCATCGGCAATTCAGAATCTTCCACTATTCGAGCGGCAACAGAATTCGTGAGCGGAACCTCTGCAGTTGGGATAAGATATAAAGGCGGATCTTCTGGAGTTTTAAATTGATCTTCTTCAAATTTCGGCAACTGCCCAGTCCCAAAAAGAGTATTCTGATTAACCAATAATGGGACATTAACCTCACAATATCCATGATCTCGAATATGCGTATCTAGCATGAATTGAGCAAGTGCCCGATGTAATCCGGCCAATGATCCGGACAGTACAACAAACCTCGAACCAGAAAGCTTGCTGGCCAAACCATAATCCATCATCCCTAACGACTCACCCAAATCAACATGATCCCGAAAGGTGAAATCGACTTCTCGCTTTGATCCCCATTGCCGAACTTCAATATTGCTTTCTTCGTCCATACCAAGCGGTACACTCTCATGGGCTTGGTTAGGAATCTCACTTAACACCGCTTGAAGTTCTGACTGAACCTCTGACAATACCGACCTCCGCAACTTGATTTCATCGCCTAGTGTGGATACCTTATGCATCAAATCCTTAACATTCTCATTTTTGGATTTCGCAATCCCGATCTCCTTGGAAATTCTGTTGCGAAGCGCTTGAAGTTCCTCGGTCTGTTCTTGCAGGCTTTTACGCCGATTTTCTAGACTTTGATATTGATCAACGTCAAACGCGTAACCGCGCCATTTGAGTTTCTCAACCAGTTCATCCAACTCTTGTCGAAATAATTTTGGATCAAGCATCGTATTTCATATTTAATGGGAATAACTGTACTCAAGATATCGAAATATCGGATTTTCAGAGTGGAGTTGATTGGGGTTACGAGTCGAGAAGTCCGAACTCATCAATAACGTCTACTCCTTCGGGAGGAACAAACTGGAATCTGGAATCTGGAATCTCGATATTTTCATTCATTTCATGGAAGACAATGCGTGTGCGTTGCTCAAGATGATCAACAAGCTCCATCAACCTCAGACGATTGTCTTCAAACCCGATACGAATTTCGCGAAATTCATTTTCCTCATCCAGGGCAACGAGATTAATCCAGTCATAGGGTCCTTGTCTTCCAATATCGATCACCGAAAAATTTTCTTCAAGGCCCTGCGATCCAGAAAGTAATACTGCTGGGGAACGTCCAATCGCCTCATCCTGAGGATGCACACTAACCTGTTCAAGATCAATATCGTATATCCAGACCCGAGTTCCATCACCAACAATTTCCTGGAGATCAGGGTATTCATAATTCCAGCGAAACATCCCAGGTCTCTCTACCCAGACTTTACCCTGACCTCGGTCTAACTCGGTTAATGATTCATCCAGTATTACCTGTCCAAATTCCGCTTCAAAACTCATAATCTCTTCAAAGAAATAGTTCAGTGAGTCCAGTCCTGGACTTGCCTTTACAGACTGAACAAGAGCCAGAACCAGAATAAGGAATCCCGTAAGCCAATAAACATAGGGTTTCAACGTATCTTTCATAACCAATCTCACTGCGGGGGTGGTGCCAATACAGTTCGCTTACCGTTATCAGCGGCTGAGACAACACCACTTTGTTCCATTGACTCGATCATTCTGGCAGCACGATTGTAGCCGACTCGAAGCGCACGCTGAACAGCAGATATCGAGGCCTTGCGTGTTTTTGTAACAAAACTGACCGCTTCATCATACAAAGGATCAGTTTCACCATCACCTTCGGCAGTATCCCCACTATGACCCGAAGAAGTGGAATGATCCCCTTCGGTAATATCTTCTCGATATTCAACTTGCATGGATTTTTTCACGTTTGCAACGACCCGAGCAACTTCTTGATCAGAAACGAATGACCCATGTACCCGCTGAGTAAAACCTGAGCTAGGTGGTAAAAACAGCATGTCCCCTTGCCCCAACAGTGTTTCTGCTCCAATTTGATCCAATACCGTGCGTGAATCAACCTTAGATGAAACCTGAAACGCGATTCGTGTTGGTATATTAGCCTTAATAAGTCCTGTCACCACATCTACCGAAGGACGCTGGGTTGCCAGTACTAGATGGATACCTGCAGCACGCGCTCGTTGCGCAATTCGAATTATCACTTCTTCAACTTTTTTGCCAGCCACCATCATCAAGTCAGCCAGTTCATCTACAATCACGACAATATAGGGCAAAGACCCAAGTTGAACAGGTTCTTCACCTTCTAATTCTGGCTCGAATAACGGTTCTCCCTTGTCGATAGCAACCTCTACTTTACGATTAAACCCAGAAATATTCCTGACCTTCAAAGCAGCCATCAAACGAAATCGACGATCCATTTCGCCAATACACCACCTTAGAGCATTTGTCGCCTTGTTCATATCAGTAACGACCGGTGTCAATAAGTGTGGTATGCCATCATAAACCGACAACTCCAGAAACTTCGGATCCACCATGATCATACGAACTTGGTCGGGTGTGGATTTATAAAGAATACTCAAAATCAACGCATTTACACAAACCGACTTCCCAGAGCCCGTGGTACCTGCTATCAATATGTGAGGCATCTTCATCAAGTTTGCTACCACTGGATTACCTGCAATATCTTTCCCTAGCACCATAGTCAATGGCGATGTACTTCGCTCATATTCATCAGATGACAAGCCATCAACAAGTCGAACAATTTCACGATTTTGATTCGGCACTTCAATCCCAATTACTGTCTTACCGGGGATATTTTCGACTACTCGGACACTCGCAACCGATAAGGAACGGGCAAGGTCTTTGGATAGCCCAACGATTAAACTGGCTTTGATGCCCGGAGATAATTCAATCTCGAAGCGCGTAATTACAGGACCGGGCTGAATTTCCTCAACCGTGGCCTCGACATTAAAATCCTTAAGTTTTTTGATCAGCAATCGAGACATCATTTGTAAAGATTCCTGACTATAACCTTGGTTATCCTGTGTTGTAGCATCAAGCAACGATAACTCGGGCAGACTCACTGCTCCTTCTCCTTCATCGATCAAGCTTTGCTGAGCCTCTACCTGTTTTCGCGAACTTTGCTTGACCGTTGGCGGCTGGGGAACGATTTCTGGAGCCTTTCGATCTCGCATGGCCTCATCAAATTCTTTGACAGCTATGCTCCGTTTTTTCTTTAGTTTTAGCCCGGTCAAATGATCCTTTGATACTTCTGTGCCCTTGCGCGTTAGATCAAAAACCCGGAATACCTCATAGCCAATTCTATCCATAATAGTAAACCAGGATATGTGCATCACAATTGATAGCCCGGTAAATAGCAGAAACAGAAACAGCAACGAAGCACCAACCATACCAAAAGCGGAAAAGAAAAGAGAACTAAGAAATGTTCCTAGCAACCCACCTGCAGCATAGGCCTCTACAATAACCGATTCAGAAAAATAGAGACTTTCCAAGCCACTACTACCCACAAGGGCGGAAATGACCCCGATGAAAAGAATCAAGGTACCACTATAAGAGCGATTGGTGGATAAGCGCTTCCAATAGGAAAAAAAGAGAAGAGCACCGCATAAAAATAGAAAAAAATAAGAAGATCGCCCCACTATAGAAAACATGGCCTCAGCAATCAAAGCACCGACCGTGCCACCCAAGTTGTCGCTTTTACCAACTGATAGTGAACTCTCAGGAACTTGGGGAGTATAACTAAGCAGCGCAATCAACAGGTATCCAGCCAAAAAAAACAAAACAATTAACTTCAGCTCTTTAAACAGCATAGCTAACCGGTCTGAAATCGCCAATTTGCGATTAGGGTTTTTTAATTTTGGAATTTTATTTTTTGCCTTGGCCACTATAGGTGATCACTGAGTTAGCTATTCCCAATTTTATCAGAAACAAGAGAACCTCCCCCGCATGACAATTCAAAGGGATACATAACATGAGAAAAATTATTTTTTGCTACGTTATCAGTTTGAAGATACATATTGCCCTGAATTTGGATTGCATTGATGCTCCCTCTTAGCCCAGTTATCAAAAAAAAAAACAATATTTTCCAATGATTGAATAACACGACTGACCGACAAAAAGGGGTAGTCATTATTCGTGAGTTATAACAGTAAAGAAGGTAGTACTTCTACATATATATTTTGTTGATCCCGTTTCACATTCATCTGAATGAGCGTCTGATTAATACAGGGGCCACCCACACATTTGCCAGTTTCCGGCTCAAAAATTGCACCGTGAGTGGCACAAATCAGGTATTTTCCGGTTTCATCAAATAAATCTCCAGGCACCCAATCCAATCTCGAACCATTGTGCGGACAATGATTGACATAAGCATACAGATCACCGCCTCGTTGGATCACAAAACCACTCAAAAATTTCGAACGATCGATATCGAAGATGATTGTTGAATCATTTCTCTTGAGTCGGTCATCCGTACCTATAAGCATCCAATAACCAGACTTTGATTGGTCTCCCATCACTCAACAAAGATGTTCGATGATATCGTTGAAGCTATCAGCCAACTTGTGCACACTTAAATTTTGCAATTTTTGTCTTGAGTGAGATCCGTACGTTACTCCCCAACCGTCCATTCCCGCACTAGCAGCCATTTCAAGATCGTACGTAGTATCACCAATCATCACAGCTTCATGATTCGATAAACCAGTGTAAGCGAGAATTTTCTGCAACATCTCAGGATGCGGTTTGGGTTGGCCTTGATCACCACAACGAGTATACACAAAGTGTTTAGCAAGTCCGGTCTCAAGTAGGACATTTTTTAGCCCATATGCTGACTTGCCAGTTGCAACACTTAATAAATATCCAGCCGCTCTCAGTCGGTCGAGACCATCTCGAACTCCGTTAAAAAGTACCATTGGAGTTTTGTCTTTCACCCTCCAGTATTCACCATAACTGCGGACGAATCGAGAATTCATTTCTGATGGTTTATCCGGATACAATCTGGAAAAGCTCTCGCGTATACTCAGCCCAATCAACTCAGCCACGTGATCTGGATCGGGTGGCACAAGATGATTATCTTGTGCTGCCCCAATAAAACAGTTGATAATTCGGTCTTTGGAATCCATTAGCGTTCCATCCCAATCAAAAACTAACAGACTATAAATCTTCATTATCCAAAATTGGTCTGAACGGTTGTTTGTAACAAATCTAGTACATTTAACAAGGGTTCTGGCAAGGGTATGTTTACCGTAACCGGCAAATCATCATGATCGAAAAAACAAATTCGATCTGCATGCAAAAACAATCGGTTTAAGCCATAACTCTCCATACATTTATTGAATTTTGAATCTCCATATCGTTGGTCACCAGCGATCGGAAATCCAAGTTCAGAGCAATGAACTCGGGCTTGGTGCATTCGCCCGGTAATCAGGTCAATTCGAAGCAACGAGCTATTTTCATAATGATGTTCTACCTGTAAGATCGAGTGTGAATCTCGACCATTCTGGTCTGGCTTCACTCTATGATCCGTCGATTTGGTCTTTCCCAAGGGGATACAAATATCCATTCTTTCACTCTTTGGATTGCCTCGCACCAGAGCTTTATACTGCTTTTGGAGATGTTGGCGGGAAGCCATATCGCTGTGCATTTTGAGCAACATTTTTCTCGACTTTGCCAGTAATAGGCACCCTGAAGTCTCAAGATCAAGTCGGTGTACCAATTGAAGTTGTCCATCCTGACCCATTCTATCTTGCATGATCTCAATCAATCCATAATCATGACGGGTACCGGCATGAACGGCCAAACCAGCTGGCTTGTTTACTACGAGTACATGATCATCTTCATGAACAATTGGAATCGACCAAGATTGACTAACTCCTTTGCTTGTTTTTCGGACTGGATTCCGTGCATTGAGCGGAGGAATACGAACCTTGTCACCGAGATATATCCTGCTATCTGCTCTAACTCGACCACTATTTACTCGGACCTCTCCACTTCGTATCGCTCGATATATCCGTGATTTTGGAACCCCCTTGCATGTCTTGATCAAAAAGTTATCAATGCGCTGTCCATCGCTAGTATTGTTTACTTCTTTTACTTGGATCCCTATCTTCATAGCGCACCTACCCGCCATCAGGTTGCCTTTTCCTTGAGCTAGGTTTTTGCTCAATCTCATTCGGATAAGGAATTTTTTTGCATTCAAGAAAAATACGCTTGGTACAATTTTGACAAATATCCGTATTCAAGTGCTCAAAAATGCCAGCAATTGCTTCGTGTTTTGAATTAAATATATTGTTTTTACCAATATAGTCGAGATAACCCCCTCGCTTCATGACCTTGTTCGCATTTCGCTTGAGCCGATACAAATACACATCGCCACCATTCTTCCTGCGCTCTTGTGTTTCATGAAATAGTAATTCCGCCCCAGCCCAATCAATCTGATTGATCCCTTTGGTTAATATTAGCAAATGCTTTTGTTCTGGGTAATGCTCGCGATACAAACTGAGCATCTCACGCACATATGTGATCGACCCAAAATAAATCGAATCCTCAATTCGAAGAATCTTCAACTGGGGACACTCTGGTCCGGAAACCCCAGATCTGAACTTTCGATTCTGCTGGGAGTTGCCTGGTACACGAGATTCGATACGTGGGCGTGAAGTCTTTCTCAAATAAATCATCAAAGACATAATCACTCCCAATAAAATCGCAAATTCAAGTTTGAATAAAATTGTGCTAGTAAACGTAACAGCCACAATCGCCGCTTCCATACGGTCCGCAGTAAACACCAATTTCAGTTGGGCAATATTGATCAAACGAAGCGCAACCAGAATTAACAATGCCGCTACTGAGGCTACGGGCAAAAAAGCGGTCAAGGGAGCTATTAACAGGATAAGGGGAATTAAAATAACTCCTGCAATAATCGCTGAAAGCGGAGTTTTTGCACCGGCTTCATAATTGGCGGCACTTCGATTAAACGAACCAGTCGCAACATAGGATGAGAAAAAACTCCCGACAATATTGGATAACCCCTGTCCGAAAAACTCTTGATTACTGTTTACAGACTGACCGGACTTAAGTGCGAGAGCCCGTGAAATCGATACCGCTTCAGTCAGGGCAAATAAAGTCATCGCCAATGCCAACGGTGCTAATTCCTGAAGTACCTGTATTGAAAGGTTTGGGGCGGAAATCGGCGGCAGGCGCTGCGGCAAAGCACCGACCATTTCGATACCAGTCATATCAGAACCAAATACCCAATTCAGTAAAACTGCAGTCAAACTGCCAATCACAAGCGCGGCAATCATACCGGGATACTGAGGCCACTTTTTTTGAAAAAACAATGCAACACCAATCGTGATCAAACTAATCAACAAAACCATTGGATGGAAGGCTTCCCAGTTTTCCATCAGGTATAAAACAGATTCATAAAGATTGTTTTGCTCGGGGAATTCTAGACCTAAAAAGTCCTTAAGCTGCTTAGCAACAATCAATAGCGCAGCCCCAGCCATAAACCCAACGATGACCGAGTGAGAGATAAAATTAACCAGCACCCCCATTCTTAGCATGGCCATCACAAACTGGGTTATGCCAACCATGAACGCCAAGGTAATCGCCAAGGTCACATACTCCTGACTACCCGGTAGAGCTAATACGCTTAACGAGGAATACATGATCACGGATGCCGCTGTGGTTGGTCCAGAAATCAGATGCCACGAAGAACCAAACAAAGCCGCTACGATCGCGGGTACGATACTGGCATACAAACCATATTCAAGCGGCATGCCGGCAATCGCAGCGAATGCTACACCTTGCGGTAAGACAATTGCCGCACCTGTCAAACCTGCCGAAAAATCCGCTCGAACCGTATCTCGGTCTAGATTTCCGGTCCATCGCAGAAATGGAAAAAGCTTTCTGGATGCAGTATGTAATCGCCTAAAATGAAGTTTCAATTGTTTATCTCGTTCGGTTTTCCAATCACAAGCTGATTTCCATACTTAAAAAGATAAATTTAATGGATTATTGAGGCCACACCTGCAATAGCAAGAAGAATCGTATAACCCCATAGTCCATTGCGAATCAACGATTGAAGTAGCGATTCATTGGAATCGACTGTAGCCCATGAAATCAGAACCCAAAACGGTATTGTATAGAGCAAAAACGAAGGCAAACCTGTCAAATTCATCCAAATTACTACCTGATGCAAGAATGTCGAACCCAGGGCAAAAGCAACCAATATAAGCAGCAACGAAATGACGTTCGAATTGTTGGACTTAATGAGTCTATGAAGTATCATATTTACCTCATGAAAATGTAATATACAATTTCAATATCATAATCCCATCAAGCAATCCATATTCCAATATTTTTTCATCATGCGACACTACGATACCGCCTTATTGCGTGACATTGATCACAAGCATTATTACCATCCTTTCACCAATCATCCGGAAATGTGGTCAAAAGGCACACGAATCATTACCAAGGCTGATAACGTCTACATTTATGACAGTGATGGCAATCGTTATTTGGATGCGATGAGCGGATTATGGTGTGTCAATATCGGTTACGGACGGCACGAACTTGCTGAAATAGCCAAACAGCAAATGGAGCAACTACCTTATTACAATAGTTTCTTTCAAACCGCCCAATTACCAGCCGTTGAGTTGTCTGAGATGCTGGCCTCCTTAACGCCAGCCGGACTCAATCGAACCTTTTTTGGATGTTCCGGTTCCGATGCCAACGATACTATCGTACGCCTTGTTCGACACTTCTGGACCTGCCAAGGCTACCCAGAAAAAAATATCATCGTTAGCCGAAAAAATGCCTACCATGGCTCCACCATTGCAGGTAGTAGCCTCGGTGGCATGACCACAATGCATGCTCAAGGCGGATTGCCTATCCCCAATATCATGCATATCAACCAACCCTATTACTTTCGAGAGGGTGAAGGAATGACCCCTGAAGAATTTGGACTCGAACGAGCCAGAGAACTTGAGAAACTGATTCTTGACACAGGACCAGATCGAGTTGCTGCCTTCATCGGTGAGCCCATTCAAGGAGCTGGTGGTGTAATCATCCCCCCTGATAACTATTGGCCCGAAATCAATCGAATTTGCAAAAAATATGATGTATTGCTCTGTGCAGATGAAGTGATTTGCGGATTCGGCCGTACAGGAAACTGGTTTGGTTCCCAAACTCTCGGTATAGATGCTGATGTGCTGACTCTAGCGAAAGGATTATCTTCCGGCTATCAACCAATTAGTGCAGTGGTTTTTTCTGAGCGAATTGGCGATGTATTAGATAAAAAAGGGGGTGAATTCACACACGGCTACACCTATTCCGGTCATCCGGTCGCCTGTGCAGTTGCACTGAAGAACCTGCAGATTATGCGCGATGAAAAAATTATAGAAAATGCCCAACAAAATACCCTTGATTACTTGCAATCGAAGATCGCCCTGCTTGGCAAGCATCCGCTAATCGGCGAAGCCCGAGGTTGCGGTTTCCTAGGTGCACTGGAACTAGTGAAAGATCCCCAGACAAAAGAGAAATATGACGAGAATGCAACTGCCGGAAAAACCTGCCGAGACATTGCAATCAAACATGGTATCGTCATGCGAGCGATTGGCGATAGCATGGTCATGTGCCCACCTCTGATCATCACTCGTGAGCAAATTGATGAAATGTATGGATTAATCTTGGAAACGCTAAACCAAACTCAGGATGCCCTAAATCATTAACCATACGATACCAGTTGGAGTTGTGGATTTCTAGTTTTCAGAACCCTTCACCATTCTGATGACACATTCTGGTCGATGCACAAAATTAGAAAAGGCAAATTCCAAGAAATTTGCCAACGGTAGTTTGCAAAAAACCAACGGAATCCAGAAAATCTTTTACGATGGTTACTGGATTCGTTATTATGAACCACCGCAAGAATCATTCAGTGCCAAGAAACAATTACTGGATGCTCTGACCCGTCGGACCTTTCATCATACCGAGCCCGGAATCAACACACCTGGAGACCGACTTGATCAAGTACGCGAGGCATATAACAAGGAAACTGACCCACAACGCAAACGAGTGAATGCAGCAATGCTCGCCGGTTCACTATTTAATCGAGCAACCGACATCTTCACTGCAATTGTCGACCTAGAAGAACGTGGTATCGGAATCACTGAGGACGATGATCTCATGAAACAATGCGAGAATTGCTTGACTGAAGCACTATCATTATGTGGTAATGTGAAGCATTACAGCGGCGAAGAAGGGGTCGATGAATTGTGGGGAGAGCCCGTTAAAGTATTTACCATGTCAATAGCGGATTATTATCTCAGTCGATATCGGAAAATCGCGCTAGCCATGAAAGAGATAGACCAAATTGGTGAAATCATAAACCTGACCATTTGCACTCTTCCTTGGTTTGCGGGTTCTTATTCATTGATTCAAGACTTCTTAGAAGTTGCCAAGTCAGAAAGTGAGGTCTTGCGAAGCGACCCAGACTACCTTCGCATCTGGCCTGAATTTGTTGCAGATGGAGAGAAAATTCTAAACTTCCAGCCGAATTTCCCAAACAACGCCAGCACTCTTCTAGAACAACACATCAAACGGGGATCCAACCTGCTGTGTGCAGGTAAAAATCTGATCAATTGGATTGCCAATGTCCGAGTACCAATGCCAGTTAGCACGAAACAGTATCTGGACAAATGTGCGAAATATCGACAAGACACTCGAGAATTCCTGTAATCATCTGATTTGAATCATGGAAAACAACTTTGGCACTGAGCACAAAAAAACTACATTGCATAGCAGGCATGTGAAAGCCGGCGCAAAAATGATACCGTTTGCCGGCTATAAGATGCCAGTTAGTTATCCATCAGGAATTATTCAAGAACATCAACATACCCGCAAGCATGCCGGTCTGTTTGATGTTTCACATATGGGAAACATTCTAATTGAAGGAGAATATTGTGCCGAACATATGGAGTCTCTTTTGCCAACTGACATGATCAATTTTCCATTGAATCATCTCCGTTATTCTTTATTACTCAATAAACAAGGCGGCATTATTGATGACCTTATTGTCATTCGAACCAATCCGCAGAAATTTATCCTCACTGTCAATGCAGCATGTCTCGAAAAGGATCTTGAACACTTCACTCATCACCTTGGAAATCAGCTCAACATTTCCAAAGTTTCCGGTAAAACTCTGTTGGCTTTGCAGGGACCGGAGTCCGCTTCTGTTATGCATAGATTAGGACAGGATACATCCGATATGGGCTTCATGACCTATCAAAAGATGAATCTTGCGGATATAACCTGCTCGGTTTCACGTTCTGGATATACTGGAGAAGATGGTTTCGAAATATCTGTTGAGGATTGTTTTGCTGATCAACTAGCCAGTAGTCTTCTTGCTGATGAACGAGTGAAGTGGATTGGAATTGGAGCACGTGATTCCTTGAGAATGGAGGCTGGATTAAATCTGTATGGTCAGGAAATGAATGAATCTTTAACACCACTGGATGCCGGTGTATTCTGGACTATATCCAAATCCAGAAGACCCGATGGTGAACGACCCGGCGGATTTCTCGGATTTGAATCAATCTTTGATGCTGTATCCAAGCCTCAGAAGAAAAGATTAGTCGGTTTAGTCCCTGAAGGACGCTCACTCGTACGAACTGGAACGATACTAACGGATGCAGTTGACACCAGGATTGGGTATGTCACAAGCGGAGGCTATAGTGCTAGTTTAGCGCACCCGATCTGTCTCGCTATAATCGATAGCGAGCATGCAGCGATTGGAAATACAATATATGCCAATGTTCGAGACAGTCATAGAGCGGCTACTGTATGCTCATTGCCATTTGTTAAACATCGTTATTACAGAGTTCCCGATAATCTTTAACAATGTTTTATTTCTGTAGAGATAGTAAAAGCGGAGAATTACAAACATGAAAACTAGATATACCGAAGAACATGAATGGGTCACAAAAAATGATGATATCTTCACAATAGGAATCACCGATTATGCACAGGATCAACTAGGAGACATTGTGTATGTCCAGCTACCTCAGACCGATAGTGAAATCAACAAAGGTGATGATTTATCCGTTATTGAATCGGTCAAAGCAGCCGGTGAAGTTAAGTCTCCAATTAGCGGAGTTGTTTTGGAAGTGAACGAAGAACTTGATGGCGAACCGGAATTGGTCAATGAATCTGCAGAAGATTCAGGCTGGCTCTGCAAGATAAAATGCATCAATGACAGTGAATTCAATGCACTCATGGATGCCCATCAATATCAGGCATTTCTTCGTAAACTGTCCTAATCCTCACCGATTTTTTCAACTGACTCATATTCAACAGGACACCATGCCTAGAGCGGATGACTTCACAAAACGGCATATAGGCTCAACACCTGAGCAAATATCACAAATGCTGAGCGAGCTAGGATTAGACTCTCTTGATGAATTAATGGAGATGACTATTCCTGATGCGATCATCAGCAAATACAGCTATTCCATACCACGCTCACTTGATGAAAATCGTCTAAATAAGGAAGTTCGTACTATCGCTGCAGAGAATCATGTAGCAATATCAATGATTGGCATGGGCTATTATGGAACCGTAACTCCTCCCGTGATTCGCAGAAATGTTCTTGAGAATCCAGATTGGTACACAGCCTATACCCCTTACCAAGCAGAAATCAGCCAGGCTCGACTTGAAGTGTTAATGGCGTTTCAACAAATGATTATGGATCTGACCTCAATGAGTCTTGCAAATGCCTCGTTATTGGATGAGGCAACGGCAGCTGCTGAAGCGATGCAGGTTGCAAGGCGTGTGAATCCGAAAAAGCCAGACCGGGTATTGGTTGACCAGAATATCTTCCCCCAAACTCTAGCTGTTATTCAAACTCGCGCGGAGCCACTGGATATTGAGGTTGTGATCGGAGATACAACGGATGGTTCTATTGAAGAGGATTGCTTTGCAACCATCCTACAAAATCCCGCAGGTGACGGTGAATTTCGAGATTACTCCCCAGTGATTGAACAAATCCATAACAAGGGGGCGCTGGCAATTGTTATTGCCGACCCCTTATCGCTCGTTATGACCCAATCACCTGGCGAGATGGGTGCTGACATTGTTGTAGGCAGTACTCAACGATTCGGAGTGCCCATGGGATTCGGCGGACCACATGCGGCATATTTTGCTACCCACGAAAAATACAAACGCTCGATTCCGGGTCGACTGATTGGTACCACCATTGACTCAAATGGTAATCTAGCCTATCGCATGGCACTTCAAACTCGGGAACAACATATCCGTCGAGATAAGGCAACAAGCAATATCTGTACATCGCAGGTTTTACTTGCGATTTTGGCTACAGTATATGCCATGTATCACGGACCAGAAGGATTGAACCGAATCGCTACCGGTATAAACCGTTTAACCCGGGTTTTGGCATCGGAACTCAAGAGTCTTGGATTTCAAGTGGTTCATGACCATTATTTTGATACTCTAAAGATTCGTATTATCGGTAAGGCCCAAAGCCTTATCGACAAGGCGGAACGTGCCCGTTATAACCTTAGGCTAATTGACAATGATCATGTCGGGATCAGTTTGGATGAAACAACGAACCGTGAAAAGGTAGTCGGATTACTGGAGGTTTTTGAAGGACTAACCGCAGGTCAGATTCGTGGTAATTTGTTTGATATTGATCTACCCGCTTCAATTCCAGAACATCTAATCCGAACCAGTAATTACCTAACACATCCGATCTTCCACCATTTTCGATCGGAAACGGAATTCATGCGCTACTTGAGAAGAACAGCCAGCAAAGACATTACTCTTGCGCAATCCATGATTCCACTCGGCTCATGCACCATGAAGTTAAATGCGGCAAGCGAAATGGAACCGATTTCCAACCCAAGTTTTGCGCATATTCACCCATTTGCACCTGCTAAACATACGCATGGATATCAAGTGTGTATCCGTTCACTTGAGAAAATGCTTTGTGAGATTACGGGATTTGACAGTTTTTCCTTCCAGCCAAATGCTGGCTCGCAGGGTGAGTATGCTGGATTGCTGTGTATTCGGGCTTACCATCACGCAAACGATAATACAGAACGGGATGTTTGCCTGATTCCCTCATCCGCACACGGAACCAATCCGGCAAGTGCAATCATGGCCGGTATGAAAGTTATCGTCGTCAACTGCGATAGCGATGGCAATATCGACATCGATGATTTTAGAAACAAAGCCGTGGAAAATCGAGAACGATTGTCGGCAACCATGATCACTTATCCCTCTACGCACGGCGTATTTGAAGAATCAATTCTCGAGTTATGCCACATCGTACACGAAAATGGGGGACAGGTATATATGGACGGTGCCAACATGAATGCCATGGTTGGGTTTTGCCGACCGGCTGAGATAGGCGCAGATGTCATGCATCTCAATTTACACAAAACCTTTGCTATACCCCATGGCGGCGGTGGTCCCGGAATGGGTCCGATCGGCGTAAGAAACCACCTTCGGCCATTTTTGCCCAAGCATCCCGTCGTCTCTAGCAACCAGAGCGGTTCTGCATCAATTGGAACCATTTCAAGCGCTCCTTATGGTTCACCGCTAATTCTATTGATTTCATGGTGTTATCTACGACTTCTTGGCAAACATGGTTTGCGAAGAGCAACCCAAGTCGCAATTCTAAATGCCAACTACATTGCTCATCGTATTGATCCCCATTATCCGATTGTTTACAAGGGTATACGAGGACACGTTGCACATGAATGTGTGATCAATCTTGCTCCTATTAAAGAGAAATCCGGAGTCACCGTTGACGATATTGCCAAACGTCTGATCGATTATGGCTTTCATGCGCCAACCGTTTCTTGGCCAGTTCCAGATTCGATGATGATTGAACCAACCGAGAGTGAGTCGTTAGTTGAATTAAATCGCTTTTGCAATGCAATGATTCAAATTCGAGAGGAGATCGCTGAAATAGAACAGGGAAAGGCATCACTCCAAAACAGCCTTCTAACCAATGCGCCACATACTTATCACTTACTAACCAAAGCGGATTGGGATCGTCCATATAGCAAGGAAAGGGCCTTTTTTCCTACCCGCGAAACCAAACGAAATAAATTCTGGCCTCCGGTTGGACGCATCGATAATGTGTATGGTGATCGAAACCTCAATTGTACTTGCCCACCTATCCATGAATATGAGTAATCCTTCAGGATAATTATGATGACTGAGCCTATCCAATCAGAGCGGCCTCGCCCAAGGCCAATCGTTCAAGGGGAAAAACTAAGAGGAGCGGCAAAAATGGATCGTATACCGGTCAAATTTAAGCCACTACCACGAGATCAACTTTTGCGTAAGCCAAAATGGATACGTGCAAGCTTTACCGGCACAACGGCAGTCGCATCACTCAAAAGAAAACTAAGGGAAGGTGGACTACACACGGTATGCGAGGAAGCTGCCTGCCCTAATCTTGGTGAATGCTTTGGAAATGGAACAGCAACCTTCATGATTATGGGAGATATCTGCACTCGTCGTTGCCCGTTTTGTGATGTTGCCCATGGCCGACCCAATCCGTTAAATCCTGATGAACCGGATACACTCGCCAGAACCGTGCAGCGTATGGAGCTTAAGTATGTAGTGATTACTTCAGTCGATAGAGATGATCTGAAAGACGGTGGGGCAAAGCATTTCACAGACTGTATAAGAGCTGTACGCGAGCAAAGTCCAAGCACCCAAATTGAAGTGCTAGTCCCAGACTTTCGAGGGAGAATGGATATCGCTTTGCATATATTGGAAGAGGCTCCACCTGATATCTTCAACCATAACCTAGAAACAGTTCCAAGACTGTATAAACAAGCCCGACCAGGCTCGGATTATCAGTTTTCTCTAAGCTTATTGAAACGAGCGAAAGTACAGTGGCCAACAATGCCGACAAAATCTGGACTGATGTTGGGGCTTGGAGAGACCCGGGAAGAAGTCATACAAGTAATGCATGATATGCGAGATCACAACATTGACATGATAACCATTGGACAATATCTGCAACCGAGCCGCCATCATCTGCCAGTCCTGAAATACTGGACACCTGAGGAATTTGATGAACTAGGCAAATTTGCGAGTCAACTCGGGTTTGCTAGTGTTGCTTCTGGACCGATGGTTCGCTCTTCTTATCATGCTGATCTGCAGGCACATGAATCAGCCAACGGGCCGATTGATACGAATTAAACTATCTGGATACTCGTCTTAACTTACAAAAATTATTCGAAAAATGGATACAAGGATAATGCCATAACCAGACTATTTGCAATCCATATCGATGTATTCACCTCTCAATATTCGTAGGAGATGTCATAATCATCAAAAACCACAATAGAAATATGTTAGAATTTATGACCTAACTTTTTTCAGATAACTCTAGACAACTTGTTCTAAATTATCGAATGACATTCAAATTTTTTTGAAAGGAGATTTTCATAATGTTTAAATCATTAAAAATCGGAGTAATTACTACTCTATTATCTTTCGCAGTTTTTTCAGCGAATGCTGCTACGCTTGACGATGTTCAGGCTCGAGGCGAGCTAAATTGCGTTGTTACCACTGGTCTTGCAGGTTTTGCTGCGCCTGATGAAAATGGACGCTGGGATGGCTTTGATGTCGATTTTTGCCGTGCCGTTGCTGCTGCAGTACTTGGTGATGGTGAAAAGGTGAAATTTGTCCCATCCACCGGCAAGACCCGCTTCACACTGCTCAATTCCGGTGAAGGCGATATCCTATTTCGTAATACAACTGAAACCATGAGTCGTGATGCCGATCTGAAGTTGACCTTTCTTCCGATCAATTACTATGATGGTCAAGGATTTCTAATTCGAAAAGCGTATGGCGTTAGTTCCGCCAAAGATTTGAATGGCGCTTCTGTCTGCATCCAAACCGGTACCACAACTGAACTGAATCTGGCTGACTTTTTCCGAGCTAACGATATGAAGTACGAACCGGTAAATATTGAAACCAACGAAGAAGGGATTGCAAACTACTCAGGAAATCGATGTGACGCTTACACCACTGATGCTTCTGGACTCGCTTCAACCCGTGCTGCTCTTGACGACCCGTCTGCTCACATTATTCTTCCAGAAATCATCTCCAAGGAGCCTCTTGGTGGTGCTGTTCGGCATGGTGATGACCAATGGGCTGATATTGGCAAATGGGTGGTTAACGCAATTATAAATGCCGAAGAGCTTGGCGTGTCTTCAGCCAATGTTGGAGAAATGTGCGCCTCTGCCGGTGATAACCCAAGTATCAATCGCTTGTGTGGCACCGAAGGAGATGCAGGATCCTGGATCGGCCTTGACAACAAATGGGCGGTACGAGTTATTGAGCAAATCGGCAACTATGGAGAGATTTTCGAGCGTCATATTGGCCCCAACACTCCTCTGGCACTAGAGCGTGGCTTGAATGCCCAGTGGACAGATGGTGGTATCCTATATGCTGCACCTATACGATAATCGATAGGTTGCTTGCAGAGTCATTTTCAATGATTTTGTGCAAAATTTTGTCTGGAGCAGTCATTAGACTGCTCCAGCCATTGCCTAATATAATCTCTTTGCCTTATCTAGACTGCATTACCTGCAAGATGATCCTGAACTCGAATAGTATGGGCAAATAAACATGGCTCAAACAGTTGCCTTATCCCCCACTTCCCAACGCAACATCATCTCCCGTCTCTGGAACGATAAGGAGTCTCGTTCCGTAATTATCCAAATCATCACTATTTCTCTGGTGTTTGCCTTTATGGCCTACATCATTCATAACGCTGTGGTTAATCTGCAGGCCATTGGGAAGGGATTCAGTTATAACTTTTTGTGGCAACCATCAAGTTATGACATCAACCAACATCTGATTGACTACAACTCAAGGTCATCTCATTTCAGAGCCATGATGGTTGGTATTTTGAATACGATTTTGATCGCGATATGCGGGATTGTTCTTGCATCGGTAGTCGGGTTTGTACTTGGTGTCTTGCGCTTGTCCAAAAACTGGATCGTCAATCGGCTGGCCTACTGCTACATTGAATATGTCCGAAATGTACCGGTGCTTCTGCACATCCTGTTGGTCCACGGACTGATCGTTCATGCATTTCCGGTCCCCCGACAGGCCATATCTATCGGCGATGTCACCTTTATGACCAACCGTGGGATTTTTTCTCCAAAACCCCTTTATGAACCTTTGTTTTTAGTGGTTATTGCGCTGTTTTTACTCGGACTGGGATTTATGTGGTGGTTTAAGCGGTATGCGAAGAAAGTCCAAGATGAAACCGGTCAGCGTTATCCGGTATTCTGGATTGGTCTCGCGGCAATCGTCGGTCTACCATTGGTTTCCTTTTTCCTGCTGGGAAGTCCGATTACCTGGGATGTCCCAGAACTGAAAGGGTTTAATTTCGCCGGTGGCATGGTGGTTCGTCCTGAATTTATTGCCTTGCTACTTGCTCTGTCCCTTTACACATCTGCATTCATTGGCGAGATTGTTCGTGCGGGAATACTTGGTGTCTATTACGGACAGACAGAAGCTTCTTACGCGCTGGGCATCAACCGTGGACGAACCTTGTCTCTGGTTGTTATTCCTCAAGCACTTCGAATTATTGTGCCCCCATTGACCTCTCAGTACCTGAATCTGATGAAAAACTCTTCGCTTGCAGTTGCGATCGGTTATATGGATATCGTGGCTACAATCGGTGGAATCTCTCTGAACCAGACTGGCCGCGAGATGGAATGCATGATCATTGTGCTGACTCTCTATCTGGTGATGTCGTTGATAATCTCAATGATCATGAACTGGTATAACAGACGTATCAAACTAGTTGAGAGGTAAGACAATTAATGGAACAATCCATATATAAACCAGGTGAACACCCAAACCTACCGCCGCCTTCAAATACGGTAGGTCCCATTGCATGGGTGCGTACTAACCTGCTTTCCTCACCAACCAATATCGTACTGACTGTCTTATCGATCTGGTTTCTCTATGAAATCATTCCTGCGACTCTGGAATGGGCATTCCTGGATGCGGCATTTACCGGTGAAAGTCGAGATGAATGTCGTGCAAAAGCGGGCGGTGCATGCTGGGCATTTATAGGAGAGCGGTTCAATCTGTTCACTTATGGCTTTTATCCCGCTGAAGAGCGCTGGAGGATCGATTTAACATTCGTCCTACTATGTGTCGCCTTACTCCCAGTACTTTGGGATCGTTGTCCATTTCGCAAATATGGACTATATTTTGCTTGCGCTTTCCCATTTATCGCTGGATGGTTGCTGCTTGGTGGCTTTGGACTGACACCGGTCGATACCGATGAATTCGGCGGCTTCATGCTGACACTAGTCATTGGAGTCACGGGTATTACGTTCTCATTACCGATTGGCATCTTACTTGCTTTGGGACGACAATCCAATTTACCTGTTGTACGAGTATTATCGGTTGGGTTTATTGAGTTTTTCCGCGGAGTTCCATTAATTACGCTCCTGTTCGTTGCATCGACCATGCTGAATTATTTTCTACCAACAGGAACCACATTTGACCTATTACTTCGGGTACTCATCATGGTCACGTTGTTTGCTTCGGCCTACATGGCTGAAGTTATTCGTGGTGGATTACAGGCACTGCCTCGCGGACAATATGAAGCAGCGGATTCAATGGGCCTCAAGTACTGGACATCCATGAGGCTGATCATTCTGCCTCAAGCGCTGAAAATATCAATCCCCGGAATTGTCAACACCTTTATTGGACTATACAAAGACACAACACTGGTAATTATTATCGGACTTTTGGATCCTCTGGGAGTTGGAAGATCTTCACTCGCTGATACGAAATGGACAGGCCTTTCCAACGAAATGTACCTGTTTGTCGCAATATTCTTCTTCATCTCCTGTTTTGGGATGTCTCGCTATTCCCTCTACCTTGAAAAGAAACTTGCAACCGGCTACGAACGCTAATGAGGTTTGATTATGAATGAAACTGTTGATATGTCAAACGGCGATACAGAAAAGGAAATTGTCATTGTCATTCGCAAGATGCACAAATGGTATGGACAGTTTCATGTTCTAAAAGATATTAATCTGAATGTTGAACGGGGAGAAAAAATCGTTATCTGTGGACCGTCCGGCTCTGGAAAATCGACTTTAATTCGATGTATAAATCGACTTGAAGAACATCAGGAAGGTGAAATCATTGTTGATGGTACAGAGCTTACAAACGACCTCAAAAATGTGGAACTGGTCAGACGTGAAGTGGGTATGGTGTTTCAGCATTTCAATTTGTTTCCTCATCTCACGGTTCTTGATAACTGCACTCTAGCACCGATCTGGGTCAGGAAACTGCCTCGGGAAGAAGCCGAATCGACAGCCATGGAGTATCTGGAACGGGTTAAAATACCCGATCAGGCGAATAAATACCCTGGTCAACTATCGGGAGGACAACAGCAACGCGTCGCGATAGCACGCTCACTTTGCATGAAACCGCGCGTCATGTTGTTTGATGAACCTACCTCTGCTCTAGATCCCGAAATGATCAAGGAAGTACTGGATGTTATGGTTGAGTTGGCCACTGAAGGAATGACCATGTTGTGTGTAACTCACGAAATGGGCTTTGCAAAAACTGTGGCTGATCGAGTAATTTTTATGGATGAAGGAGAGATTATTGAACAAAACAAGCCTCAGGAATTTTTCGACAATCCAACACATGAACGGACCCAACTATTCTTGAGCCAGATTCTCAATCATTAACATTGGAGCACCTTACAACCAGCCAAACCGCTGATGGTGTTCAATGACTGGATTAAGCTCGAAAATACTGAGAGTGGTTGGAAGTTTCAGCTGCGAAAATCCGAAAACTCGTCCTTGTTGTTATGAATTGCTGTACGATTACTCATTCGTAACTGCTCGCTCCTAATTGATTCTAGAGAAAAGGTTGCGGATTAACGATCTGTCGGTTAGCAATAACTTTGATCCATATATCGAACTATGCTACCCCTATGACTTTTTATTCTTTTGCAAATTTAGCGTGGAAAATCCCTAGCTTTGACCATCCTTTTCGTTACTTTCGAATATAATTCACTAAATTATATCTTCAGAAGCTATGCCGGGGTGGCGAAATTGGTAGACGCGCCAGACTCAAAATCTGGTTGGGGAAACTCAGTGTCGGTTCGAATCCGACCCTCGGTACCACATCCTTCGATTATTCGGATGCAACCTCATGAATCACATTGACTAAGTTATCCGTCAAACTCTCTAGTTGCTTCCGATTCCCTCCTTCCAACAGAACCCGAAACAATGGTTCGGTACCTGATGGACGTAATACTACCCGTCCAGATAACCCCAACTTCTCTTTCGTTTCCAAAACCGCTTTTTTGACTGATGGATGTTGCTCTATGGCGCAGATCTGGGGAGATTTAATCGGAATATTCACAGCATATTGAGGATAGGATTTCATCGAACTAGCAAGTTGACTTAAGCGTTGTGCAGTCTCACGCATCGATACCAAAACCTCTAGTGCGGATACCATTCCGTCACCGGTTGTAGACTTATCGAAACATATGATGTGTCCAGAAGTCTCCCCTCCAAGATCCCAACCCTTTTCGATCATCTTCTCTTGTACAAAACGATCGCCAACCTGAGAACGAACGAAGGAAATACCCATCTCTTGTAATGACTCTTCCAAACCTAAATTACTGAGGGTTGTACCGACTACACCAGCTACATGCTTACCAATACGCTTACGATGACATGCCAGAATATAGAGAAGTTGATCACCATTCACCTCTGATCCCAATTCATCGACCATCAGCATGCGGTCTGCATCACCATCAAAAGCGATACCGAGGTCCGCTCCTTCCTTACGTACTCTGGACTGCAAACTCCGCATATCGGTTGAGCCGCATTCCTGATTGATATTGTATCCATCTGGATCAGCATGCATGACAGTCACATTTGCACCCAATTCAGAAAATACTTGGGGGGCAACATCATAAGCTGCACCATTTGCACAATCCACCACCAGATGCAATCCTTTCAAAGAAATTTTCGAATCAATAGTATCCTTGCAATACTGGATATAGTGCTCGCGAGCATCATCCTTCCTGGAAGCCTTGCCTAATCCTGCAGCCTCAACACAATCAAGAGATTCATTCATGATCTTCTCGATCGCAAACAGAGACTCGTCATTCATTTTATCCCCAGAGGCTGAGAAGATCTTAATACCATTATCGTAATAGGGATTATGTGAGCCGCTGATTACAATACCTGCACCAGCATTGGTTGTATGAGTTAGGTGAGCAATACCAGGGGTTGGCAATGGTCCCAGTAACACAATATCTGTGCCTGCCGAACACAAACCAGCTTCCAGCACCGATTCCAACATATAGCCGGATAGACGTGTGTCCTTGCCAATTAAGACATTACCCAACTGACCGGTATTTCTGAGGTATTTCCCAATCGCCCAACCAAGTTTGAGTATGGTATATGGGGTGATGGGCTCGACTCCTACTCGGCCCCGAACACCATCTGTTCCAAATAACGAGAGGGTCATCCTCTCTTTACCAAACAATAACTTTCTTGCAATCTCTAAAGTGGATCTGGAATCTTGACTTCATCGTCCCCAATGTCACTTTTGGGCTTTCGCTTGGCCGAATTCCTTGGTTTTCGACGCTTGGGTGTATTTTTTGCTGAAGGTTTAGCGGGTGGTGTGGGGTTCTTGCCATCCATGATTTCATCAACTTGATTCGCATCGAGGGTCTCCCACTCCAACAACGCTTTCGCCATAACCTCAACCTTTTTCCGGTTCTCTGACAGAATATTCTTAGCTCGGTCATATTCCTGATTGATGATTCGGGTTATCTCAGACTCGACTTTTTCAGCAGTATCTGGGCTGATATTTTTATGAGTTGCCATTTCACGCCCGAGAAATACTTCACTTGTATTCTCTCCATAAACTCGAGTGCCCAGCAAATCACTCATTCCCCAACGCGATACCATATTTTGAGCAAGTTGTGTAGCTTGTTCAAAATCATTGGATGCACCTGTAGTCATCTGATTCATAAAAATCTCTTCTGCAATTCGTCCCCCCATCAATACGGCAATACGAGTTAATAGGTATTCGCGATTGTGACTATAGCGGTCTTCTTCGGGAAGTTGCATAGTTACACCGAGTGCTCTGCCTCTTGGTATGATCGTCACCTTATGGACAGGATCGGCATGCTCTTTCAAGACCTTAGCGACTACAGCATGACCAGATTCATGGTAGGCGGTATTTTTTCGCTCCTCTTCTGGCATCACGATCGATCGACGCTCTACTCCCATTAACACTTTGTCCTTGGCCAGTTCAAATTGTTCCATGCTCACTAATTTGAGCCCCTTTCGAGCAGCCAACAAGGCTGCTTCGTTGATCAGGTTAGCTAGGTCTGCTCCTGAAAAACCTGGAGTGCCACGGGCGATAATGGCAGGTTCAATATCCTTATGCAACGGTACCTTTTTCATATGCACCTTGAGTATTGCCTCACGTCCACGTATATCCGGAAGTGGAACAACTACCTGGCGATCAAATCGACCGGGTCTAAGCAATGCAGGATCCAGAACATCTGGACGGTTTGTTGCGGCAATAACAATAACACCCTCGCTAGCATCAAAACCATCCATTTCGACCAATAGTTGATTCAAGGTCTGCTCTCTTTCATCATGTCCGCCACCAAGTCCTGCACCACGTTGACGACCAACCGCATCAATTTCATCGATAAAGATGATACAGGGTGCATGTTTTTTCGCCTGATCAAACATATCCCTCACCCTTGAGGCACCAACACCAACGAACATTTCAACAAAGTCTGATCCGGATATTGTAAAAAATGGTACTTTTGCTTCACCTGCAATAGCTTTCGCTAACAGAGTCTTACCTGTTCCCGGGTTTCCGGTCATCAATACGCCGCGAGGTATTCGACCACCTAGTTTTCGAAAACGAGATGGATCTTTGAGAAATTCAACGAGTTCTTCGACTTCATCCTTGGCTTCATCAACCCCTGCAACATCTTCAAAGGTGATGTGGTTTTTGTCTTCGGTCAGCATGCGAGCCTTACTTTTACCAAAACTTAAAGCTCCACCTCGTCCACCTCCCTGCATTTGACGCATGAAAAAAATCCATACCCCGATTAACAATAGAATTGGAAAGGAACTAATCAACAGATGCATCAACAAAGATGTCTCTTCAGCTTTTTTCGCCTTTATATCAACTCCATTGCTAAATAGATCATCAACCAGTTTAGGATCGTTCGGCGCGTAGGTGATGAAAGATTGACCATTTTGGGTAGTCCCGCGAATAACTTCATTATCGATTTCAACTGCTGAAATCTTACCGCTCTTCACTTCGGCTAGAAAGGTGGAATAACCGATTTCGTTTACATCGCGCGATGTGTTGCCAGTGAAGTTATTAAACACCGACATCAGAACCATGGCAATTACAAGCCATAGAATTAAATTTTTAGCAAGATTAGACAAATTATCTTTTCCTCAGATACCAACATGAGTATTTCATAGATTCAATTATAAGCCAGAGTAGGCTTTAGCCTAGAATTATCATTGCGATTGTGCTTACATCATATAACCCTTCGCTAATTGGTATACCTCTCTTGATTCTGATCGAGATGCCTTTGGTTTGATGGCAAATATCTGGTTAAAATTCTCCGAATACATTTTTTTTATGTCTGAAGATGAACTACCTTCAAAGAGTTTAACAAGCATAACTCCGCCGGGTTTTAGCGCCTTGGCACAAAACTCTAGAATGGAAATGTGCATTCTCTCAGCCTTGGCCTGATCAATAGTTGCAATACCTGATATATTGGGGGACATATCGGATAAAACAAGGTCCAATAGGCGACTTTCAAACTGATCAATGATTTTTTCCTGAATAGATGATTCGGTAAAGTCGCCCTGAATAATTATAACCCCATGAATCGGTCGCATTTCAAGAAGATCCACGCCAACAATTAGACCTTGCTCCGATAAGATTGTCGAAACATACTTACTCCAGCCTCCAGGTGCTGCACCTAAATCTACTACCTGGTAATAAGGTTTGATCAATTGATGTTTGTAATCGATCTCTTTCAACTTATATGCCGAACGAGCCCGAAGTCCCTGAGCACGAGCCTCACGAACATACTGATCTCGATTCTGGTTTCTTATCCAAGCTCGAGATTTTGATTTGATTCGATTACGCGACAAAACAACCCCTAATAGTTTTTTCACACTAAATTTTAATCCGTTGAAGTCATCAGCATAATCGAAAATTGCTGATCAAGCAGATCCTATTGTAAAGGACAAGAATAAAGCTTAGATTAAATGGTTAAATGGTATTCGAGTCTACATGTTCCATAAATGCTGATCAAGGATGCAGTTTCAGCCAAATGGTGGAATTGCTTATCGGTTATCGATGAATTGTGCGGTAATCGATCGGGTGATGAACTAATTCTTGATTTTTCTTGTTAATCGCCAGCAGAGGAACTAAGGTCATCGGGTTTTGCAAAGTGATAAGAAGGTGAACCATATTTGTGGGGAACTTCGAACAGGTTACTGGGACAGAAATCTCTGAGCATGCTGAATTGTTTGAATAAGGTATTACGGTTAAATTTGAGGTATCTAAAGAAATTTCAGCTTAGAAGAAAATGTAAAGAAAACTGAAGACGGATTATTTAGGAAAGTGGGTAATTATTTGCGGCGAACAAATGATTAATGTACATGAATCATTTGAATCTGCAGAGACAGACACAGTCGATAAATTTGGTTCGCGATCATTTTTAATTCGCGAAGTTGGAGCTTCTACGGTTACTTATCCTACCGGTACTATACAGACCGATGCTCAAAAATGCCTGAGCGAGAGTGCGGATTTCCCGACTACCAGATTTATCTAGTTTCTTTTGGTAATACCTAGATGTACAAATCGAGTTTGATCCAGATCATCAAACAAAAAAACAGGTGAAAACTCGCATTTCCCAAATAAGAATTACTAACCCATAGTTCCAATATTCATATAATCCTAATCGACTGATATATTGCATGACTAGGACAAGTTATTTTGCAAAAGTCCTTATCCTTAGACACTATCACAACTTAACTTCCAGTTTCATTTGAATCTCGGTCAGTAGATTATATCCAAGCATGTTCATCTGTTGCTAATATCTGAAAATTCGACAATAGGCTTTATCTTGTTGAAGAGAAAGGTTTCGGTCAATTTCCATCTTGACCTTGCTGCACATTTGTTGGATTGATTTTGTGGGAGAAGAAACGCAAATAAGCAGTATCTTCATTCGGATGGTATTCATGGAATCTTCACTTGGAAAGTAGAGTCAGATACCCTTTTCCAAATCGTTGCGATCTTTATCGATAACAACGACAGATATAATGGATTCGTCAGGTACATTACCGCTTGATTTATACGATTGACAGGATTTGTACCATGTTCAATCTCGAACCGACTATAGTCGAATTTCAACGGATAGTTGCTTGAAGTTGGGCTTTAGTTGATCTTTATCCGATTAGATTTGGACAATTATTCATCTTCGTCATCTAAATCATCATTATTTAAATCACGATCAACCAACTGAACGATTGCCATCGGTGCACTGTCTCCACGCCTATAGCCACACTTTAGTATCCGAAGATAACCACCCGGTCGATCCATGAAATGGGGCCCTAGATCCTCAAACAGCTTGGATACAATTGTACGATTGCGAAGCTTTGAAAAAATAATTCTACGATTCGCTAAAGACGGCTTTTTGGATAGAGTAATTAACGGCTCTGCAAATCGCCTCAACTCTTTCGCTTTTGGTAAGGTTGTACAAATCTGTTCATGCAAGAACAGAGAATTGGTCATATTGGAGAACATGGCCTTATGATGTGCCGATGTTCTATTCAATGAGCGGCCTGACTTTCGATGTCGCATGATTATTTCAAACCCATTCGTGTGCCATCATCATTGATCACCAATGATGGTGGAGGCCAGTTTTCAAGTTTGACACCAAGCTCAAGATTTCTTTGGGCGAGAACATCCTTAATCTCAGTTAATGATTTCTTGCCGAGATTCGGAGTTTTTAACAACTCATTTTCGGTATGCTGAACAAGATCACCAATGTAGTAGATGTTCTCTGCCTTGAGACAGTTTGCGGAGCGCACCGTTAATTCAAGATCATCAACCGGTTTCAATAAGGCCGGCTCGATTTCTGGTTTTTCTTCAATTTGATTGAGAATGATCGATTCGTCCAAATTAACAAAAACCGAGATTTGGTCATGCAGAATTGTTGCTGCTCGCCGTAATGCGATCTCAGGATCAATTGTTCCATTCGTCTCAATATCAATCACGAGCCTATCCAAATCCGTGGATTGTTCTACCCTGGCATTTTCAACTGAATACGCAATCTTGTTTATTGGACTGAAAGAAGCATCTAGTGGGATTAAACCAACTGAATTCAATTCATCAATTCCTCGGTCGCGACTCTCTGCCTTGAGATAGCCCCTACCTCGTTTGATTTGAAGGTACATATCTAAAGTCGCATCCTTGGAAAGCGTAGCGATATGATGATCAGGAAATGGCATTTCAACATCATCAGTCAACTCAATATCCTTGGCAGTAACCTGACCAGGCCCTTTCTTGGTAAGTCTCACCTCGGCCTCGTTTCGAGTATGCATAATAATCGGCAAAGTCTTGAGATTCATTAAAATATCGATGACGTCTTCTTGCACCCCTTCAATCGTGGAATACTCATGGAGTACACCTTCTATATGAACCTCAGTCACAGCACAGCCAGGCATTGACGACAACATGATTCGTCGCAAAGCATTGCCCAATGTATGACCCAAACCTCTCTCAAGAGGCTCAATGATGACTCGAGAGTTACGCTCGTCAATCTGATCTTTCTCAATTAGTCTGGGTCGAAGAAAATCAACCGTTGGATCCTGCATTTTCATACCTCATAACTTATGCAATCGGCGTGCATAAAAAATCAAATAAACTGGAATCAGCTATTTCGAATACAAAGCGACAACCTGCGCTTCATCGAGATCAGCATATAAATCAACTCGCTCTGGATACGCGCGAAACAAGCCTTTGAATTTCTCTGCGTCTACATCAACCCAAGATGAGCCGTCCATTTGCTGGGATATATCCAGAGCATGCTTTATTCGCAACTGGCTTTTGCATTTATCAACAATTTCAATCTCATCTCCTATGTTAACCCTATAAGAGGGTATATTTACTTTACGGCCATTAACCATGATACTCTTGTGATTAACCAATTGACGTGCCTCTGCACGAGTTAAACCAAAACCCATTCGAAATACCACATTATCCAAACGACGCTCTAGCAATAATAGAAGGTTAAACCCGGTTGACCCCGGAATTCTTGCCGCTTCCTTGTAATAATTCCTAAATTGTTTTTCAAGTACGCCATACATTCGGCGCATTTTCTGTTTCTCTCGCAACTGCACTCCATATACACTCGACTTGGGTCGACGGCCAGCGACTTTTGCACCGGGAATACGATCGAATTTGCACTTGTCGCCGATCGTTCGTTCGGGCCCCTTCAGCAGTAGGTCGACACCTTCCCTTCGAGATAATTTGCAGGTTGGGCCTGTATATCTTGCCATTAGCTTCTCTCCAGAATTACAGATAGATTAAACGGTTAGACTCGGCGTCTCTTTGGCGGACGACAACCATTATGCGGTATAGGAGTAATGTCAGAGATGGAATAAATCTCAAGTCCCAATGCATTCAGAGCTCGAACCGCAGAATCGCGACCTGGACCAGGACCCTTGACTTTCACTTCAAGTTGTTTAACACCTATCTCCTGAGCTTTCTTTCCACAAATACCGGCTGCAGTTTGCGCAGCATAAGGAGTGCTCTTTCTTGAACCCTTGAACCCCGAATTACCCGCTGAAGCCCAACACAAGGTATCCCCATGCCGATCAGTGATAGTAATGATGGTATTGTTGAAAGTTGCATGAATATGGGCAATTCCTTCGCTAACGTTCTTACGAATTTTC
>JAPOUQ010000113.1 GCA_026708585.1 Gammaproteobacteria bacterium | reverse complement strand
ATTTTTTTCCTATCGAATGATTTCATTCATTATCAATCGCATAAAATTCGACCACGAACAAGAATACCCGTTTTTTCTAATCAGAATGCCATTGCTGGGACGGTCAGTCCGGCACGGGCGGTGATTTTTCGATTGCTTGTTGCGGTTTTGTAGGGTAGAATTTTCATAATCCTTGTGAAATATAGAGTGGTTAATTTTTTCACCCAATGGGTGATTTTTACGAAACGCTATTTTTACCACTAATACTCTATTTTTACAAGGATTTTTCCATTTATACCGATTTCTAATTGTCGATTAGGGAGAACAACTGGGTGTACGACATTTTTGTGAGAAAGCGCAAATATAGTTTATATTGAACAGACCTGTCGCTCCCAGAAGTCGTCGAAGCGGTCACTTTCTAAGCACTACCGCTATGATCGCAGTGAGCATCGTAATCCGCTCTGCGGCGGCTAGCATCGATTGATAACGACGAGCCCAACGCTCCGCCTTGCGCTTAACATCCTGAAGCTGATTCTCAGTCGCTCCCGCATGACGAGACTAGTGCAAGCGGTCAATTGGAAAGTTATACCACACCACTTCGGTGATCACCCCGGCCTGATTCATGACCTGCAACTCCAAACGCTGCCAGTCGGATAATAACTCCTCGTATTAATATCGAGGGATACCCCGAAAGCATCACCGCACACGGCAGGGACTTCAAGATCCCAATCAATTCGACATGATCCTGCTGCTCATAATCATAACGGTATCGATACCGTTTCGGATAAGCGCAGGAAAAATCCTCCAGTGCCCGTGCGTCCTGCTCCAGACCAATATTGCGCATCACCGGCGGCTTGCGCTTCATGATTGCCTGCGAGATGCGTTTCGATGTAGACATCATGGTGCGGCATCATGCCAATCATGGGTTGACATGATGCTGAGGTTGCCTTGGAGCCCAAATAAGCCTTGCTCATGAAAAATACCGATCAAACGATTCAGGGTCAGCACCATAGGTGAAAATCAGAGTATTGTCGAATACTTTCGGATCGGTTTATTTCAAGTACAATCAAGGGGGCGAGTAGTTACCTCTAAACTAAAAATACATAATTGCATTTAATTCGTCTATAAAATAAAAAACAATCGATTGTTGATAGAACCAATATTTCTCAGTTCTCCCAGTCGAACCCAATGCTCATGATTCAATTCTTAATGAACGACCAACTCATATCTTATGATATGGAGCGTCCAGACCTCACCGTTCTTGATTATCTTCGAGAACATCGGTATTTACGAGGGACCAAAGAAGGCTGTGCGTCCGGTGATTGTGGTGCGTGTACAGCGGTCATGGTAAAAAAAGGAGATCATGGCCTTGAGTACCGTAATTTCAATAGCTGCATCACGTTTCTAGGATCACTTCATGGTAAGCAATTAATCACAGTCGAACACCTGAAAGATAATGATCGTCTGCACCCAGTCCAACAAGCGATGGTCGATCAACATGGGTCTCAATGTGGCTTTTGTACACCTGGGTTTGTGATGTCTCTTTTTTGCCTATATAAGACCCATCAGACAGGCCAAATCACAAACCACAAGGAGAATATTAATGAATATCTTAGTGGCAATCTTTGCCGATGTACCGGCTACTTTCCGATTGTTCGAGCCGCTACACAGTCATTAACCAACACTGAACCCGATCAATTCGATCGCTCTGCAAAGACTGTCAGCAAAATCTTGACCAATATTAACGATCAACAAGGAGAGACAAATTTCTATGCCCCGAAGAGTGTAGGGGAACTGACCAGACTTAAGAATGATTATCCTGATGCACGTTTATTGGCCGGTGGAACTGACCTCGCTTTGGAAGTTACACAACAACATAAGAGTCTGCAAAAAATGATTTATCTCGGAGAGGTTCAGGAGATAGGAACCATTCACAGAACCGAGACCGAAATTGAAATCGGAGCAACCGTAACCCTAGATCAACTGGACATTGAACTCGGGGATCACTTTCCTGAACTGAGAGCTTTGCTCAAACGATTCGGTTCCCGGCAAATCCGAAACCTCGGCACTGTTGGTGGAAATATCGCAAATGCCTCTCCGATCGCCGACATTACACCAGTTCTAATCGCAATGAATGCTACCTGCGTTCTTGAAAGCATTGAAGGTCAACGAAAAGTACTGCTAGAAGAATATTTTCTTGGATATAAGCAAACTGAGCTGCTAAATAAAGAGTTTATCCGCTGCATAACTCTACCGGTACCTGATGACAATATGCATCTGAAGATCTCGAAGGTCAGCAAACGTATGGATGATGACATATCTGCTATCTGCCTAGTCGCCTTGATCAGTGTTATTGATGGTATTACTAGCAGTATCCGTATCGCTTGCGGAGGAATGGCAGCTATACCCAAAAGAGCGATTAATTGTGAAAAGGTATTCCTTGATCGGCCTCTCCAATCAAGCGTTATTGAGCAAGCCAAGGCTGCTTTAGATCAAGATTTTCAGCCAATTTCCGATGTACGCGCATCTGCTACCTACCGGATGGAGACCGCAAAGAATCTCCTCGATAGGATTTACATCGAACTAACGGATAAATCACCCGCAACGAGAGTCGATCAGCTATGAATTTGCCGCCATTTCCTCAAGAAAGATTGACTGTCAGTCGCTCTATAGCACACGACAGCGCGGTTAGCCATGTATGCGGAGAAGCTCCCTATGTTGATGACTATCTTCCACAGACAGAACAGTCGTATGCCTGCATTGGTATGAGTCCAGTCGCACATGGAACTATCCTAGAAATTGACCTTGAAGAGGTTCATAAAGCCGAAGGGGTAATCGATGTCATTACGGCAGATGATATCCCCGGAGAATTGGATATTGGCCCAGTATTCAAGGGAGATCCCTTATTGGCGACCGATACTGTCGAATATCTCGGGCAACCGTTATTTGCTGTCGCTGCCACCAGTATGAGATTGGCCCGAAAGGCTACCTTGCTAGCTCGGGTAAACATTAAGGAATTACCAGCAATTCTTGATCTCGATACAGCTATTCAGACTCAGGAGTATGTCCGACCCACCCACACGATGTCCAGAGGTGATACCGATAACGAACTTGCTGCATCCGTTCATCGTATACAGGGATTTATGCGAGTTGGTGGACAAGAACACTTTTACCTAGAAGGACAGGTAAGTTTAACGGTCCCAGAAGAAAACGGTTCGACTAGTGTCTATTGCTCAACCCAGAATCCGAGCGAAATCCAGAAAGTGGTTGCTGAAGTCCTCGGCCTGCCCATGAATCATGTCAACGTCATTACTCGTCGTATGGGTGGTGGATTTGGTGGCAAAGAAACTCAGGCCGCTGCTTGGGCCTGTATTGCTGCAATATTCTCAACACGCACCGGTCGAGCTGTCCTGTGCAGGTTAAGTCGACGAGATGACATGATCATGACCGGCAAACGACATAATTTTCGAAACGATTATGATGTCGGCTTTGATACCAATGGCCAAATTCAGGCAATACGATATCGGTTAGCGGGTCAGTGCGGGTTTTCACCGGATCTATCCGATGCCATTGTCGACCGTGCGATGTTTCACTGCGATAATGCCTACTATCTTCCCAACGTGTACATTGATGGGATTCGTTGCAAAACACATACCGTTTCAAACACCGCTTTTCGTGGATTCGGTGGACCTCAGGGCATGATTGCAATGGAAACCGTAATGGACGAGATTGCCTATCACTGCCAGAAAGACCCTCTAGAAATTAGAAAACTCAATCTCTATGACACCCAAGAAAGATCGCTTACACCTTATTTTCAAAAAATTGAGCATTTCAACATTCCAAAATTAATCTGTGAACTGGAAAGTGAATGCGATTATCAGACTCGCCGCAAAACAATTCACGAATTCAATAAAAATAATTCTGTAATTAAGAAGGGGTTATCTCTAACACCGGTCAAATTCGGAATTTCATTTACCACCACATTTTTGAATCAGACTGGTGCTCTCATTCATCTTTATACTGATGGAAGTATTCATCTCAATCATGGCGGTACTGAAATGGGACAAGGACTGATGATTAAAGTTGCCCAAATCGTCTCGGAAATCTTCGCCGTCGACCCAAACCAAGTCATCATTTCCGCTACTCGGACCGACAAAGTTCCAAATACACCTCCAACTGCAGCTTCAGCAGGAACAGATATGAATGGAATGGCTGCGAGAGACGCGGCCTTGACAATCCGTGCGCGTCTGATCCGATTTTTGTCGGAGCATCATAAGGTAAATGAACAACGGGTACAGTTCACACCACATGGTGTCCAAGTTGGAGATTCACTACTCAGTTTGGCTGAGGTCGCAAAATCGGCATGGCTTAACCGAATTTCCTTATCGGCAACAGGATTTTATCGAACACCAAAAATCCACTATGACCGAAGCACTGCTTCTGGAAGACCATTTTACTATTTTGCGAATGGAGCAGCTGCATCAGAAGTTGCTATCGATACCCTGACAGGGGAATATCGTCTACTCAGAACCGATATCATTCATGATGTCGGAAATTCGATCAACCCAGCGATCGATATTGGGCAAATTGAAGGTGGATTCATCCAGGGATTGGGTTGGCTAACTTCAGAAGAACTAAAGTGGAACTCGACTGGAAGATTACTAAGTGATGGCCCAGCCACCTACAAAATTCCAGCTGTGGGTGATGCACCTCCTGAATTTCATGTCAGGCTTCTGAAGAGTCATCCGAATGA
>JAPOUQ010000110.1 GCA_026708585.1 Gammaproteobacteria bacterium | reverse complement strand
GTATATTCCGGCTTGTGCTTGCCCCGAAGACGATGCGCGATGCTCGACGCAAGACAGCCCAGCACCGAATCTTTGGATGCAGTGCTCAACTCACTATAAGTACGTAATCCTCTTGATCACGGATCTTTGTAGGACTGTGGTGTACAATTGCAAAACTCGCAAATTCAGCATTTGGAATCATTTATCCTGAAATAGAGTGCTATTATTCGGTACAAAGCCAAAAGCACTGAGGGTTCTGCTCTCAAGCTGTAATCAGTCACTGGGCGGATTGTACAGACCTCTCAAAACCGGGCCACAAAAGGTGTCAAGGATACTTTCGGGTTATTGGCTGTCCTGTTCAATCAAGTTATTTTCTTCCTTAATATTTATGTATATGATTTCTATAATTTTCCTATCGTCTCGGAATATTCTAGCCCTGAATAAGAACTTTTCTGTTTAATATCCTTCTTTCTACCTTACTGCTTTTTCGAAAAAGAAAATATATTCAACATTTTAAAGATATTGATCACATGAATACTGAGTTTAAATCATCATGCTGAAAGAATCACTAAACCCAAGATTTAGCCATTGTATTTCAATGACTGCTTCTGGAACTGCACACGAGGTTCATTGGACAGAATGGGGAACACAAGAAAATGAACATGTTGTGATTTGCTCACATGGCTTGACAAGAAATGGTCGAGATTTCGATTACCTAGCTAAAAAATTAGGAGTCTATTGCCGGCTTGTTTGCCCAGACTATCCAGGCAGGGGCTCGAGCCCAAAACTAACAAATCCGCAGAATTATTCCATTGAGCAGTACGTGATAGATACGTTTTCGATCATCAATACTCTACAATATACAAAACTAGATTGGATTGGTACTTCAATGGGCGGTCTGATTGGAATGGCTATCGCTAGTATGCCAGAAAATCCTATTTCGCAGATGGTTATCAATGATGTTGGAGCTGAAATACCAGAACAAAGCCTTCATGATCTTGCAGCAGAATTGACCGGTCAACCCGATCATTTCAATTCAATGGAAGAAGTTTACAACTACTTTCGGAATGCTTACCTAGGCTTTGGCAAGCTTGAAGATCATCATTACCGGCATATGGGGGATCATAGTGTTTGGCCTGATCCTGATGGAAGCGGTTATAAATTAGCTAGAGACCCTGCAATCATTACTGAGTTATCTAAGGTTTCTCCATCCGATCTAAATTTGTGGGGCATCTGGGAACAAATCGAAATCCCTACCCTGATCATACGTGGAGAACAATCAGGTCTATTACTAGCAGAGACTGTTGACAAAATGTTGAAAATTCATGCAGGTGCATCAGCAGTTCAGTTTTCCGATTGTGGTCATGCACCATCTTTAATGGTTGATAGCCAAATCAAAAAGGTAGCCGAGTGGCTTGGTCTATCTTAGTCCCCTTACATTTTGACCTAAATGTGTAATCATAGAGAAACATTATTTATGGATGATTCGGCCATCCAATACGGGTTCATAAGGGTCCATTCTCTTAAGATAATCAGCCACTATATCTGAAATTGCAGGTCCATAGTCATTGGCATTCCGGGCATTTTGAAAAAAGGCGGAATAACCATCACCACCACTACGCAAAAAATCATTGGTTACAACCCCATAAATCTCATCTAAATCGATCGGAACCCAATGATATTCTTTATTAACTTCAACATCATAAACGCTTGGAGAACCGTTTTCTGACGAGAAAGAGTACCGAAACCGAATTCCAGATACTTGGGGAAATCTTCCACTCTCCCATTTTACCCCAGCAACTCCAGACTCCAGTGTAGCAAGAATATCTGCACCTGTTAATTCAAAACTAGATAACTTGTTATCAAACGGGAGCATTGCCAGCACTTCAGCCATCGTAATATCACCTTGATCGATTGAACTGCGTAACCCACCAGAGTTGATTATAGCGATATCAGCACCTTTCGATTTCATGTGAGAGAGAATTGCATCAGCGACTAGGTTGCCAGTTTCGCAATCACGGTTCCGGCAATTGATTCGACTTCCATTAATTGGACGTGTTGCCTTTGATATTACGAAACTACGAATTTCATTTAATGGTTTATCCAGTTTTTCAATTATCTCTTGTACTTCTTGATTTTGTTTTATTTTGTAATCTAATAGAATTGGATCTCCAGTGGCTGATGTCAATTTTCCTTGGTCATCGAAAGAGATATCAAGTCGACCTAGGTATTTTCCATAAGCATAGGCATGGACGATCGCTACCGGTACCCCATTGGGTGAGTTCACCCAGGTCGGATAAGGTCCTGCTGACAGTGTATCGTCATGATTTGAAAGTAATGTATTGGAATGCCCCCCAACGATAACATCAATACCATCAACACTTGCGGCGATATACTTATCCATACCAAATCCCAAATGTGAAAGTACGATAATCCGATTGACTCCCTGACTGGTTAATTTTGTAATTTCCCGAGATAAAGCCATAACGGGGTTTGTAAATTTTACATTTGGCCCAGGCGATGACAGCTCTTCTGTATTCATGGGCGACAATCCGATCAAACCATATTTATATCCTTCCCTTTCGACGATAGTTGAAGGTTTTAGAATATCGTTTAATAACGGTTCTTCAGAAATATCTGCATTGGACAGTAAAACCGGAAATTTTGTTTGCTGTATAAATCGGTTCAATCCTTCTGGACCAAGAACAAATTCATGGTTACCTGTAGTCATTCCATCATAACGCACCATATTCATCAACTCCACCAATGCTTGTCCCTGATAGTACGTGAAGAATAGCGAGCCTTGAAATTGATCACCAGCATCAACCAGTATAGTATGTTTCGATTTGTCTCGCTCAGTTTGGATAGCTGTTGCGAGTCTTGCATATCCCCCAAAGCATATTTGCTCAGAAATTTCTTTTTCAGTACAAGTATTGTTGTGTTGATTGATAGGTTCAATCCGAGCATGCAAATCACTGGTATGCAGAATCGTTAAGATTTCAGCCACAAGAGGAGTCGAAAACAATACAAACACGAAGGAAAATAACAAAAGAACCCCACGCATATAGAAATTCCAGAATTTGAAATACGTTTCAATTATAAACATGGGTAGTGATGCAAAAGTCAATATACAAACTCATGAATAACTGCAAAGCCACACCCAGATAGAGTTAGAGGTAAATTACCAAAAAGAGGAAAATACAGTTATAGAAATGATCCCCCCATACATGGTTGTACTATCGGCTAGTTTGGATAATGACTACTCATAAATGATAACAGGTGGATTTTATTTGGTCAGATTTGTTGCTTAATATCCCTGTAAATCTTATCTATGGAAGATCAAGTAAATTGAATAGCTCTTAAATGGGCTTAAATAAACATCTTATTGATATTATTGAAAATACCTCCTCGATTCCTTGTAAAATTAAGTTATCTCTTAAATGGGCTTAAATAAACTCAAGCCCAAAATGGTACATAACGTGCAAAGCGTCGAGATGCACCACCCTCAGTATCAAGTTTGATCATCTTCGCTTCAACTGTTGCAGAGATTATTTGTGAGACTACAGCGCTTTTCTTTTGATGGAGGCCAAAACGTTTACGCAATGACAAATTAGTCATTTGTTGTGATGTAACCCATTTCAAAGCACAGTGTTGATAACAAGCTCTTATACGCGTTCGTCTGTCCATTAATTTGAAATCTTTGTAACCGTGAATTTTGACTACCGTACTATGATAACCTGTGAAAAAATCAGGGGCGGGCAATTGAGATGCCTCTACTTCGCTTATTACTCTATCGATTCCACTGCTTTTCTCCTCACATATGCCTAAACGCCGCATGACTCGGACTAGACCTTCGTTTCTTGATTCGTGACTATCAATGAAGCGCTCCACAGGTACCATTGGTACTCCAGGATTTGTTATCTCCACTCGATCTTCATATATCTCAACCATCATCGAAGTGCCGCTCAACGTAAAGTCTTGATGGATAAGCGCATTGGCGATTAATTCTCGAATTACTATTGCTGGAACTAGTTTCATTTCTTTACGAATCGCAGACTCTAACACCTCATTTTGGGCTATTTGTGACATAACAAAATTGATCAGATTTTGAAAGCCAACCGCATATCCTCTGGATTCAGTGTGGTCAAGTCGAGTATCTAGTTTTGATTTTCCTGCATATACCACAACTCTTGCTGCCTTTGGCGCTAGGTCTGGAAAGTCATCTATGTGTTTAGCTAGTAACAATGCACCCATGCGCCGGATCGAAAACCCCGCATCTAATCGGTCAATTAATCGGTCACTTTGTAATCTTTCTAAAACTCCTGCCTGATTTGTAGGGTATGGCAACGTCAGTAGATCAAAATAGGCCTGTGTATCCAGAAAATTTACAACACTTTTACTGTCAAGACCAGCTTTTGTTGATTCTTCTAACCAATGTGGGCCACCCTCTGAAAATATTAAGCGTAATTGGTCCTCACTCATGGGTTTTAATGCTTGACCAATCCGCATTAGATAAACGCCATTTCGATGGTAGGCGGTTCCTCGAGGACGTGATGGGATATGAAAAACCAGTATTCTGCCATTCTGGTGATTTACTTCTTCAATATCGACTCGAAAATTAATAACTTGAAGTAGTTTTTCTGCCATTTCAACAGGGTTTCGAAAAGCACTTGTACCGACCACCTTTCGTGGTAACTGATCAGTAACACCGAGAACAAGTTTTCCACCACCTTCGTTTGCAATTGCCACGCAGTATTCATACAACTTTATTGTTATCGAACTGTCGCTTTGCTTCTTTAAATTCCAGTGACTGATGCTCGTATGAACTCTGACACCAGAGATCTATTTGTCTCGGTGTTGTTTTCACAACTCCCCTATTATATTTGTTACAGATATCTGAATTATAGTAATAAGATCAACTGAGATATGGCAAAATCTTAGTTAAAATAGATCGTAAAAACCGATCAATGTTTAAGGTTTTTTACACTCTTTATAACTAGGTAGATCTGTTCCAAGATCTTGTGTATTTAGATTTCTTTCGCTGTGTTTGAAGGAATTCAACAAGTTCATTGATTTTGGTTCCATAGCAAAACGAATAGTTGACCAAAAATACTACAGAACGGGTTCCATTGATATGATCATTGTTCACCAATATATCCATTGCAAAAGGTGGTGGCCAGGGGCAGAATCGAACTGCCGACACGAGGATTTTCAGTCCACTGCTCTACCGACTGAGCTACCTGGCCAATAAGTGAAGCCTGAATTAGAAATCAGAACATGGTTTCAGTCAAGAATTGATTGCAGATTTTGAGCCCCTAATTATAAAAGATGTCGAGATATTTACTTATGTAGAAGGGATTTGCCAACCTGATTCGTTTCCGTTAGAACAAAATCTATGAATACATTCGCAGTCTTGGTTAGTTGTTT
Source organism: Gammaproteobacteria bacterium (assembly GCA_026708585.1). Lineage (GTDB taxonomy): Bacteria > Pseudomonadota > Gammaproteobacteria > Arenicellales > Poriferihabitantaceae > Poriferihabitans. Next base: position 26,210 of record JAPOUQ010000110.1, on the reverse strand, counting down.
GCCCTTTCGATAAACAATAAACCATTGCCTGATAACTGGAAATCCTTCAATGTCCAATGAAGTGAGAAGATTCAAATCCAATTCAAGTCTCACGGTGTGGATGGAAACTACCGCAAGTCCCAGTCCGGCTTGAACGCTCTGTTTAATGATTTCATTGCCTGATACCTGTATACCAAGTGTTGGTCTTACACCATTTTCATCAAATACCTGTCGCATCGCTTGACGAGTACCTGATCCAGATTCCCGAATAAGAAATGTTTCTTTGTTTAATTCGCTTATCGGAATATTTTTTCTTCCGGTCATGTGGTGATTTGGTGAAGCGATCACGATTAATGGGTTATCCATAAATGATATGGCTTTAACATCCATCCCATCTGGTGGCGCACCCATCAATACTAAATCAGGCTGATTGTCTTCGAGTCGTTTCAGCAATTCCTGTCTATTGATGACCTCAAGACTAATTTTAATCCCCTTGTGTTTTTCACAGAAGCGAGCCAGAAGTCTGGCCGCAAAATAATTCACGGTTGAAGCAATGCAAATTTTCAACTGTCCACCTTCAACTCCACGTAAGAGATTAAGGTCATATTCAATTTCATTGAGTTGATTCAGCATGGTTCGACTGTGCTTTAGCAAGGTATGACCAGCCTCGGTTAGGTATACCTTTTTTCCCATCTGCTCAAATAAAGCCATATCAAGCAATTCCGACAATTGTCGGACTTGTATAGATACAGCTGGTTGCGTCAGATACAATTCTTCTGCTGCTTTCGTGAAACTCAGATGTCTCGCAACAGCTTCGAATACTTGCATTTGCCGCATTGTGATATGCAAGGCCATGATGGATAACAAAGATAAAAGCTAGAGAAATTATATATCTTTGTATATGCTTCCAATAAATATGATTTACTGTTTAGTCAGCCTCTGTTCAGCAGATTTATCGTTCTAGATTAAATCGATTCATGCTTCAGTATATTCGGTTAGCAGCGATTAAGGGATGATCCGACGCCTATAGAGTGCATTCAATATTTCAGGAATTGAATTTTTGGATGAGTTGCCGATAATAATACCAATTAAAGCAGGGTCCAGGATCGGTTTTCCGATCGGGTGCGATAACACTATGTCCAACAATATCGTAAGTTGAAATGGACGAAATGGCACTTATCAGGCAATGGGTAAGTGATGCAAGGACTTGGTACTGAATGATTTCAAAAGGGAAATCATCACAGCCCTCTAATTCGATACCAATCGAAAAATCATTCACCTTTTCTCTGCCGTTATAGTTTGATAATCCGGCATGCCAAGCTCTGTCATTGGTAGATACGAACTGTTTTAGATGTCCATTCCGATTGATATAGAAATGGCTGGAAAGTCGTATATTGGCAATTTTGCGAAAAAATGGATCAACATCAATATCCAGTTGATTGGTAAAAAGGTCTTCAACATAGTTGCCTCCGAATTTATTGGGTGGCAGGCTGATCGCATGAATAACAATTACATCAATCTCTGTACCACTAGGTCGTGCATCAAAGTTAGGAGACGAAATTTGAGTAGCTCCTGAGACGAATCCAGATTCATTGTCATGCTCAAAAGTTTTTGGGTTTACGTGTTCCATAATTCCATACCAAGCGCGAGTTTTGTCTTATTTGACCAAGACAGAGAAAAATAGTTCTTCAACTCTTCAGCTAATTGACGCATGGGTTGTAGATTTCCATGCTTCAATTCAAGTTCGAATTCAAAGAGTTGTACTGATTTCTGATTTGCAAAAATGTAACCTCTGTCAGCAGCACATTCAATTTTTGTATTGGAGATATTTAACTCAAGTACTGTTCTTACCATTTCAACAGTTACAATAGTTTCGAGAAGATCATGTTCATCGACAATTTGCAGTACCCTTCTCTTTAGGGAACCTTCAGGTAACATACTCGGTGTCTGTAGCCAATCATCAATAACCGCATGTAATTCTAGGTGCTGTGAGAATCCATCAACAATACTACCCTTCTCCTTAAATGTTGCCCTCATCAATTCTCCCTCCATTCGCGAACGAAGAGAAGAGTACAAACGGGTAAAATCTCGATTTGACGTATCATGATACTGAGCAACATACTTTGATGGCTCCAGTTTTACCTTCAGATGAGGCTGGAGAAGTTCGCACTGAATAATTGAATCCAAGATTTCTTGACTATCAACGATTAGTTTTATTTCTTGTTCAAGCACAATTAGCTAATTTTCTCAACACGCAGGGATACGATACCTTTCTCGTTACGCTCCTGAACAATGAATAGATAACCTTGCTCAACTATCGACTCACCAGCTTCAGGGATATGACCAATTGCATTCATAACTAAGCCGCCAACGGTATGCACGGAACGACCGTTCAAAGCCACGTCTAGATGTTCATTAAAGTCAAAAATAGACATTCTTGAGTCGACTAGATAGACATCTTTCTCGATTTCTTCAATGGCCCGTTTACGTCGAGGTAAATACTCATCAAAGTCGTAACCAACGTCAATATCACCAACTACCTCTTCAACAATATCTTCCATGGTAATGATCCCTACTGCAGAGCCGAATTCATCAACTACAACAGCCATACGATCATCGCGCTGTCTTAGAACAGGTAGTAATTGGTCAATGGTCTGAAACTGAAGGACATAATGGGCAGGCTTGATGAAATCCTTAAGTTCTTTTTCGCCGAGTGATTTATCCATTAAATTCCAAGTTGTTAGTGTAATAATACCGATGATATTGTTGGCATTATTTCGATAAACTGGAATTCGGTTGAATCCCTTACGTCTGACTGTTGCAATGGCACGGAGAATACTACGATTGTGATCAATCGTCGTAACTTCAGCAATTGGGATCATGGCCTCACCTACTGTAGTATCCGCAAATCGGATTACCCTTCTGATTCTGGCGCGGTCAAATACATTCACAGCTGAAGTTTTTTCCGTCATTTCAACCACTGAGCGAACTTGTTCCCGTGTCATGAAGACGTTTTGTTCGAACTTCCCGGCACCAATCAATCTTGCAAACAGACGTGCAATCCTGGAAAAGATGAACACTACAGGATAAAAGACCCAAGAGAATACTCGAAGTGGATATACAACATATGAGACAATCTGGTCTGATTTTTGTTGAAATATACTCTTTGGGACAATTTCTCCCAAGATCAACAACAGAGGAGTTAGTACAAGATATGAGAGCAAGTCTCCGCTATCACCGAATATGCGGATGAACATGATGGTCAGCAAGCTTGTTAAGGCAACGGTTACGACATTGGTTCCGACCAAGGTTGTTCCTAGCATCATGTCGGGTGTTTTGAAGAAATCCAAAGCCGCTTTTGCTCCTCGATTACCCATATTAGCTTTTGCTGTTAATTTGATCTTGTCTGAATTGACAAGGGCTATTTCTGAACCAGAGAAAAACCCTTTCAGCAATAATAAAAATAAAATCAGCAGTATGAATAAAAATTCCATCATTGCCTAGCCTCTGTTATCTCTGAATCTGGAATTTCCACATCGTCTGGTATATCGATATCATAATCATCAGAGTTTGAATTGGTATCTGAATTCACATAAGTATCTATTTTTTCTCCTATGCTGTTTGATTCAGACAAAAATTCTCTTATATCCAATCCCTTGGCAACTCTTACTTTTGAGATTCGATGCGAATCCATCTCGACAATTTGTATGATGATGTCTTCATCCTCTACGATATCTCCCTCCTTAGGTAATCTGTCAAGCAAACGAAAGGCATAACCGGCAATGGTGGTCATGCGTGGGTCTTCAATTCCGAAATTGGTCAGATTATCAAAGTCATTCAGACGCATATCGCCTGGAACTACATAATCATTATTGTCCTTTTCTTCGTAATAGTGAACAGTGGCTCTTGATCCTCCACTAATATCTCCAAAGATAAAACTTAGGACATCACGCATGGTGATAAATCCCTCCACTCCACCAAATTCGTTCAAACATGCTGCAGCACGGACCTGATTAAACTGAAAAAACTCGAACATTTCATCCACTTTCTTAGTTAGCGGTACTACTACAGGAGGATGCATAATGTCCTCCGGTTCATAATTGCTCCAGTCATTTTCGTCCAAAACCAATCGCATGATATCTTCAGCATGGATAAAGCCTACGAGATTATCCCGATGTGTTTTAAATACAGGTACTCGTGGGTGCTCAATAGCGATAAACTTTTCAATCATTTCTGAGATACCCATATCGACATTCAGGAAAGCCATTTTTGTTCTTGGTGTCATTACCTCAACGATTTCTGTTTCATTTGCCGCAAGCAAGTTATGTATTAATGCTCTTTCTGTAGCATCCAAAACACCCTCTTCCGAAATTTGTTCGACAAGGTTTAGGAATTCATCAACCTGTAGAATATTATCAGCTGCTTTTGTTTCTCCAACAATCAGGGTCGTGATGCGGTCTGCGATACCTCTTACGGCCCACTGGATTGGTGCGACCAATCGTATCCAGAGCCAAAGTGGTTTGGCTACGATCCTCGTGCTGTAGCGAACAGGATTTGCTACTGCTATCGTTTTTGGTGTAACTTCACCAAGAAGAAGCAACAGAGGAATCATAATCACCATATTGATTAATAATGCTTTTTCTGGCTCATATAGCATTACAACGATGGTAGCCATATTTACCGCAGATGCGATATTGACCAATTCATTGCCACTTAAGATAGAAATAATCAGTCGACGAGGTTGATCAAGCAACTCGTGAATTGTTTCAGAACTGGGATTTCTCTCTCTGCGCAGTTGTTGCAGATCAAGACGGGATAGTGAAAAAAGAGCGGTTTCTGAACTAGAGAAGAATGCGGAGCAGATGAGCAGACACACCTGTAAAACGAGTCGGATAATCATATCCGGCTCTGACAGTAAGGCATAGTCGAAAGCGAAATAACTCGCAACCGACTGCCAATACTGACTCATATGATACAGTATTTGCTCCATCGGCCTGTTTAGTCAAACGTGTACTGGGGGGGTGTTCTGGCACGAAAAGCCAAGCTCCATAAATAATCTTAATCGGAATATGGCTTATTTTGAAAAAAATTTCAATAGATGATTGAGAATTAGTTGCCCCGAAATTGCTTGATCATCTATCTGTTTCAATGAGTCATATGAGTAAGAAAAATTAAGAATAAGGTGGCTTCTTTTCCTGTCGAATCGCGTAAGAAATACTGGGTAGGTAAAAAATGCTTGGCCGTTAATCAGTCGCGCAAAGATCAGATTCAAATTCACTCAATAATTGATTTGTCTCATTGCTAGAACTTCGAAATCAAAATGTCTTCGTTACTGGATGTTATCCTTAACCCGATCAATTAAAAAATGGTTTCGGTCAAAATTTGATTAGGAAAACTGTAAAAAAACTAGTATTAGTGTGTATTTTGCTCTGTGAGTGATAGAACTGAAAAGGTTATGATCTAAAAATGTGTATCAGATGAAACACCGAAAAAAGTAGAAAATGAGACTGGAGAGAATATCGCAAATATCACCTATTTTTGCTTGAGATGTTATGGTGAACAAGGTTTTAGTTGCGAACGAAATAGAATGAACACTATGAAAAGTATATCGTTGGCAATTTTATTACTCCTTACTACCTCACTGACCGCTAGTTGCGGAGGTGGAGGCTCATCCTCCAATAATGACAATTCAGCAAGAACACCTCCTAGTAGGATGTCCGAGAAAAGGACCGAGACACCTTTCTCTATAGTGTTCGAATCAAATGTTGGCCTATCAAGAACAGTTCGAATTAATGGTACAAACATTGGATTAGGTCCGGCGTTTCGCCACGAAAGACCCCAGTTGAATGATCTATCGACTAATACGAGTCGAACTGGTATTTGGTTCGGTTCAGGAACTTGGAGTGATCCAATAGGTCGAGATGGCAGTGCAACTGCTCAACGAATCCTTAGTTTCATAAAGTCATTTCAGAGGCAAAATGATCGTGAAAATAGGCAATCAGGAGATCTGATTACTGTTGATTTTGGAGTACCGAAAACTGTACGGTTTGGTAGAGTTAGCCAGAATGAACGTAACTTGATCATTAGAGCGATCGAGAATCTAAACAGTGCCCTACCCTATAGAAATCGTCTGCGTCTTGGTTCTGAGCTGGAAAGTTTGTTATCACCAGAATACATTCCTGAAGGAGAAATTCATATCCACATAACCAATGGAAAAGGAAACTGGTTTCAAGAATTCCATGAAGATGAAAATGACAATCCAGATAGAGTACTGGGAATTGGGGGAGCACTTGCAAATCCAGATTCAGGTAAACCAAGAATTCTAGGGGGATATGCCTTGATCGATCGCGGTTCGGTTCGTCGCTCTGTTCCAACAAATGATCTTTATTCAACCCAAATGGAATTTGTGATTACGCATGAGCTTTTGCATGCTTATGGGATTGGTGCTCATGCTGACCCAAATCAATATCCATCTTCCATATTGGTGCCTGAATTGCGCGAACTCCTGAGATCTGTACCTCCCCTGTATACATCACTTGATGGTGAATCTTTACTTGCAATCCACAATATCTCACCTGGTAGGGATATTTCTTCGCTAACTATTCAGGACTTAGGTCCATGGGAGAAAAACGGTTTCCAGCTCATTGGGTCAATTGATGATCCGCGAAGCTCGAGCATGGTTGTGGAGTTTGGGGCAACTTTTCGTAATGGATTGTCAAAACCTTGGGCTTGGGGGCCGAGACCAAATCATTCGATTCGTAATAATCCTGAACTTTCGGGCATGGATACAGCAACTTGGAACGGTTCTTTGATTGGCTATACTCGAAGAGGACAGACCACTTCAGGCGATGCAACGATAACGTTAAATCTTGAAAATTATTCAGGTCAGGCGTTTTTTGATGAAATTGAAACTTGGGGAGTTTCTGTTCACCCTGGATCACAAGGTGCTGGTCAGCGGTGGCAAGATGGAGATTTGAGCTACATAATTGCAGTACCCAATAATGGAGCATCAGAACGATTTGTCTCTGTACCAGATCAAAAAAGTGATCTAGGTATAGTTAGTGGAGTCTTTACCGGAACTCTTCATACCGGAGCAACGGGTATTGTGGAGCATCCCGATTTATCTGCTGCATTTGGTGCTATTCGGTAACTTGAATTTATATGCCTTCCCAGTTCCAGTCCGAAGTGCAACACTGCCCCTATCTGTTAATGATGGAGTAGCCATCATTAACAGATAGGGGGTTGGCCGGTGTCCGAATTTAAAATAGATGAAAGAAAAAAGCGAGAACTTACAGCAGTCAGAAAAGTATGGGGTTCTACTAGTATTCGAAAAACCGGATTTGTAGCGTGTTCAAAGAGACAAAGAGCTAAAAGTTAGTACAGATTCACTTTCTTGAAAAATGAAATATCAACAATATCAATCATTTGTATCTTTAAAGGAATGACTTGCTTATGATGGCTTACGAACTACAAGTGAAGAGAGAAAGCGAATATATTTACTTGACCAATCGATGAATAATTTGAAAGTAAAGTATCCAAAGGTTTATTTGTTACGGAACGAAAAGCATTTTGCTTTATATAACTTTCATGATGGGAGGCTATTTGAATCAGATTTATCACTCCTTCCAAAGTAAAGGTAAAGAGGCAATTACATTGCAATTATTTATAGAGCCCAAAGAGACTCATCTTCTTGAGTATGATAAATGGAAAGAAGACTTTTTATTCGATATACAAGAGAAATTTGAAACAAAGCACTAAAATTTGAAAAACCAAACCAGACCAACAAATATAGGTTGATTGGATTGCCGTTTTATATCAGAGAGAATGAGAATAGTATTACAGAAAGTCTCTACCGTACAGTAGAGTTAACGGATAAAGAAAACATAGATTAACCACATTCTATGATAGATTAAATTAAAGTGGAACGTCCAAGAAATACAAGAAATCTGGAACAAATTCTCGAGCTGAATAATAAAATAGGATCAATTACTGACTGACCACTGAAGAATCAAGACATTTAATGAACTCTCACAAAAAAAATATTTCTGTATATCCCGATTTAGATGATCCAAGCCTCTATCTCAACCGGGAATTGACCTGGCTCGAGTTTAACCGCAGAGTCCTTTTCGAAGCGATAGATCAAGAAAATCCTTTGCTTGAGAGGCTTAAGTTTATTGCGATTTTTGCTTCCAATATGGATGAGTTTTTTATGAAACGTATTGGTGGACTCAAACTACAGGTTGCAGCCGACATGTCAGAATTGACCGATGACGGAAGGACACCATTACAACAAATGCAGGAATGCAAAAAATTAGTTGAAGAGTTGACCGAATTTCAAGAGACTGCTTTCGTATCTATCTCAAATGCTTTACGCGAACACAAAATTGCAATCATTAATTATCAGGATTTACAAAAAGTAGGTCAAAACAGATTGAGGCAGCACTATTTGGAGAATGTTTTTCCTTTAATGACCCCCCAAATCTTTGATCCAGCGCATCCCTTCCCTTTTATATCGAATCTGTCTTTGAATTTGGTAGTTACATTTCCTGCGGAATCATCCGACGAAAACGCCATAGCTAGAGTCAAGGTGCCTATTGGTCCCGGTGTACCACGTTTTATCAAAGTAGATGATTATCGTTATGTTCCACTTGAACAAATCATTGCGAATAATCTTGATCTGCTATTTCCCGGTGAGAGTGAATTTGAATATGATTTCTTTTTCGTTGCCCGTAATGCTAGTACAGAACGTCAAGAATCTGGGGCTGCCGACCTACTGTCAATGATTGAGTTGGAACTACGAGATCGGAGAATCGCTCCAATCGTTCGTATGGTCGTTAACAAGGGAATGAATCCAGAACGCCAAAATATGCTCACTGAATTACTAGGGCTTGATTCAGATCTTGATGTATATGAAACCAATGGCTTACTAGCCCGTAGAGATCTCTTTGAACTCACAGGTCTGCCAATTTTGAATTTGCGCTATCCTCCGCATCAACCCATCAATCATTATCGGCTACAGGATAGTCAACGAAGTATCTTCAATATCATTCGTGAGGAAGAAGCAATATTGCTCCAGCATCCTTATGAATCATTTTCCGGATCTGTAGTCAGATTTCTTGGCGAGGCGGCACGCGATGAGTCAGTACGAGCCATAAAGATGACTTTGTATAGAACTGATCGTGAAACGCGTATAGTTGACCTGTTGATTGAAGCAGCGAACAATGGGAAACAGGTCGCTGTAGTTGTTGAAATCAAAGCAAAGTTTGATGAAGCCAATAATATTACTTGGGCAGAACGTCTCGAAGAAGCTGGCATTCATGTGACTTATGGTGTGGTCGGTTTTAAGACCCACAGTAAAGTACTTTTAGTTATCCGACGCGAAAAAAAACAATTACAACGCTATGTTCATATTGGCACAGGAAATTACCATGGTGGAACTGCGAAACTTTATACGGATCTTGGGCTTCTAACTTGTAACAAGGAGATAGGTGAGGATGCTACAGAACTTTTCAACTTTCTAACTACCGGTCATATCAAAAAACGCCAGTTCAAACATATTGTTATTGCACCGATTGATCTCAAGACCGAGCTAAGACATAGAATTGCGACTGAAATTAAACATGTCGAAAATGGAAAAACAGGTCTGATCCGTATAAAAACAAATGCGTTGGAAGATAAGGACGTGGTAAAAGATTTGTATAAAGCATCTATCGCAGGAGTAAAAGTTGAACTCATTGTTCGAGATACCTGTCGTTTGCGACCAAAAGTTGCCAACTTATCCGAAAATATCACGGTAATTAGTGTAGTAGGTAGGTTCCTTGAACACAGTCGAATATTTTATTTCCATAATAATGGGAAACATGAATATTTTATAGGGTCTGCAGATATTATGAAGCGCAATCTTGAAAGTCGAGTTGAAGTTGTCACCCCTATAGTAAAAGAATCTCTGAAGGAATCACTAAAACTTATTCTTGATACCCTAATAAATGATCATGTCGACAGTTGGGAAATGTGTCCAGACGGAAGTTATATCTCTCGCAAGAATGGAGACTTGGCAGCTATCGGATGCCAACTACAACTTCTTGAATACTCCCAAGCCCGTACACAGGGTAAACGAGGTAGAAAAAAGAAACGTTTACAATCGATCAGGAAAAGAAACTGAATATAATTTCCTCTATATATCAGACTAGTGATCGGTTTTAATTTGACTCCATAGATTAGGGAAACGAGACTATTCCTTCCAGTTGATTTAGGGGTATAGCCTGATCCTCGAGCATGATTGGAATTCCATCCTTAACAGGATAGATTATAGTATTGTTCTGAGTTATCAAAGCTTGCGATAACGGTGAATTGATATTTTGCCCCGCAGCATTTTGCAAATTCCCCTCGCTGATAATCTTATTTAGAGTTTCAAGGTTTGATTTTGATAACAACCGTACCGAGAGTTTGGTAATCGGACAAACCAGTATATTTAATAATTCTCTATTAATCGGCATGACTTATCGATAACTTCTACTTTTTCGAAAGGGCTGAGTAATCAAACGATCAACCCTCGCTTCACTGTCCTGATTGAAAATCTCAAGCCCAATAGGCATTGTAGTTTGGGGTTGTTGTGGTTGGTTCAAATAACTTCCAAAAATTCGATCCCACACAGATAGAAAAAAACCAAAATTCTTATTGTGCTCTCTTGGTTCAATAGAGTGGTGGATGCGATGCATATCTGGAGTCACGATGAACAAACGAATCAAACTGTCTACTGGTGGAGGTACTTTTATGTTGCCATGGTTAAACATGGCTGAACCATTTAGGATGATCTCAAAAGCGATTACAGCAAAGGCCGGTGCTCCGAGAAGAATAATTGCTATTGCTTTGATTAATATAGAAAGAAAGATCTCAATTGGATGAAAACGAAGAGCAGTTGTAAAGTCAAAAGCTGTATCGGAATGGTGCATTCGATGAATTCGCCACAACGGACCGATCATGTGGAAGATTCGATGTTGCCAGTAGATTAGTAAGTCTAGAATAATGATACAGACTATGACTTTTGGCCAGAAAGCAAATTCAACCCAGTAAAAGAAGCCAAATTGATATTGAATCGAGAAAATAGCGGCACCAACTGCTGTAATAGGTATAAGTGCAAGCATGATTGTATTGATCACAAAAACTCCAAAATTACCGGTCCAACGCAGTCTTTTTTTACCTGGTTCACGGCGTGGAAATAGCGATTCCCATAGTATCATGATCATGGCAATCAAGGTGAAAGCGGAAATCCTCAATATATTTTCTACAGATATAGTTTCAAACATATATAAGAGAGTAACAGATCAAAAAGGTTTTATCAGGATTTGCCAACAGAACGGTTTATGTATGTTCGGGAGTTTGCAAACTCGTAATCTTCTGTAGTGCAGATTCTACAATTTCTAGTCCCAGTTCGGAGACTGGTCCATCTCCGCATAACATTCTTCGCCAGTGTCTAGCTCCCCTTTGGCCATGATAGATGCCCATGAGATGTCGTACCATAGTTTTTAAACTCACCCCCAGAGTTAACTGTTGCTCAATGTACTCCATGTAGGATCGAACAATTGTTTCGCGGTTCGTTATTCGGCCTTTCGAAGAGTTTCCAAAATAATGATCACTGAGTTCTTTCATAAACCATGGATTACGATTAGCCTCCCTGCCGATCATGACACCATCTAGCTTTGTAAGGTGTGATTCGACCTCACTTACAGAGTGGATACCACCATTCACGATTATTTGCAGGTTCGGGAAATCCTCCTTTAGTCTGTAAACCTTGTCATACTCAAGTGGAGGAATGCTCCTATTCTGACGGGGGTTGAGTCCATTAAGCCAGGCTTTACGTGCATGAATGTAAAACATATTACAGCCAGCACTGGATGTTTTGCTAATGAATTCTGTCAAAAATGTATAATCATCTTGTTGATCGATTCCAATTCGAGTTTTAATAGTAACAGGTAAATTACAGGTATTTTTGATCTGTTCGACACAACTAGCGACTAAATTAGGCTCGGCCATCAAGCATGCACCAAATCGGGCATTTTGCACGCGATTACTTGGACATCCAATATTTAGATTAATCTCATCATACCCTCTTTCTTCGGCAAGTTTTGAACAGTATGCAAGTTCTTTGGGATTACTACCTCCTAACTGAATACCAATTGGATGTTCAATTGGTTCGAAGTTTAGTGCATCGAATCTTGATCCATGAATGACTGAACCAGTAGAGATCATTTCGGTATACAATTGCGACCTCGGAAAAATATGTCGGATAAATACTCTGAAATGTCGATCTGTAATCGACATCATTGGGGCTAAAGCGAATATTTTTTCCATGATATGAGTGTAGATCACAAAATTAGCAAGGGTATTGTATCAAACCTACCACCCTGAACATCCAATTTCTGATTATCCATTGAAGCTATGTCTGTTTTGTCTGACAGCCTGAGCAAAGCGGTAGATTCTCTGCTTAAACGAGGACTCGATCAATATTTGGGCCAATTACACCGAGGGATTGAAAAAGAAAGCCTTCGGGTAACACCCGATGGTACACTGGCTTCAACGCCTCATCCGTGTGCTCTGGGTTCGAGTCTTACCCACAGTTCCATTACAACAGACTATTCGGAGTCTTTACTCGAATTTGTGACTGGTATTCATACAAATATATCCCAGCTTATACAAGAATTACACAATATCCATCATTTTACTTATCAGCATATTGGCAATGAGAAATTGTGGGTCAACAGTATGCCGTGTATTGTTGAAAGTGAGGAGAAAATCCCGATTGCTCAGTATGGAACATCTAATATTGCACGTATGAAAGAGATTTATCGGGAAGGTCTGCATCATCGTTATGGTTCACTTATGCAGACAATAGCAGGCATACATTACAACTTTTCGCTACCTTGCGATTTTTGGTATATGCTTGCAGAGCAGGATGGTATTGATAATATTAAAAACTACAAATCGAAACGGTATTTTGATTTGATCCGAAACTATCATCGGTTATCGTGGGCGACAATTTACTTGTTTGGTGCTTCTCCTGCGGTTTGCCAGACCTTCCTAAATAATCGCGAGCACTCCCTGACACCTTTGCATCGTCATACGTTCTATGGTCCGACAGCAACTTCACTGCGATTAAGTCAACTCGGATATAGCAATGAATCCCAAAATGATATTCAGATAAATTACAACAATGTTGAATCTTTTGTCCAATCGTTACGGTATGCCATTCAAACTTCATACCCTCCTTACGAAAAGATCGGAGTTAAAGCCAATGCACATTATCGTCAATTAAATTCAAACTTATTGCAAATCGAAAATGAATTTTATGCGTCGATACGCCCCAAACGTGTGACCAAATCGTGTCAGAGTCCATCTCGGGCGCTATGTCTTGGAGGTGTTGAATATGTTGAAATCCGTAATATTGATCTAAATCCATTTGTACCAGTAGGTATTGATGCAGATTGCATTCGTTTCTATGATTTATTGTTGCTTGCCTGTATGTTATTGGACAGTCCAGAAATGGATGATGCTGAATTTCAATTGACAGTCAAAAATCAGCAGGAAATGGTTATGAATGGACGCAATCCAGATTCCCACATTATGCTAGTTGATGGTGAAAAAAACTCCTTCGCTGAAATGCATGAATTGTTAAATGCATTAACTCCTCTTGCAGAGCTTCTAGATTCACTTGAAAATAGTATTAATTATCAGCTTTCACTGCAATCACAAAGGTTCAAGATTGATCATCCTGAACTGACGCCATCTGGACAGATCGTAACAAGAGTCATAAAGAATGAAGACAGTTTCTTTGAGTTTGCAATGGATCTAGCCGAAGAGACCGAACGATACTTCAAAAATTCCAAAATTGATCCCGAGATTTCACAAAAATTCAAACAACTATCTCATGAGTCTCATCAAGCTCAAAAAGAGATAGAAGAAGCTGATTCGATGAGTTTTGATGATTTCTTGGTTGATTATTTCAATCGTCAGAATTCGCCAATGCCGTCTTGTGGTTGTGGTAATACATTATAATTTGTGGCATTCGTTGAAATATGGATTTGTCTGAATAATCGACAGCAAGAATCTATAGATTACATACCTCGGAAGTCTCTTTTTCAAAACCTGACTAGGCAAAAAATTCATCATGAGTAATAAAACCGAACCAAGATTCCAGACTCGAGAGGTTCATGGTGGTGTAGAGCCTGATCCTACAACCGGCGCGATACTTACACCGATTTATCAAACTACAACCTATGTCCAAGAGTCTGTCGATCAGTACATGGACAAGGGATATTCATACAGTCGTTCTGGCAATCCTACAGTAGTTGCACTTGAGGAAAAAATTACTTCTCTCGAAAATGGTGCAGGTAGCGCTTGTTTTGCAACTGGCATGGCAGCCACGAGTGCTACGATGATGGCGCTGTTAAATCATGGTGATCATTGCATTTTGTCGGACGTGGTTTATGGTGGTACGCATCGACTTGCGACGTATGTATTATCCAGATTTGGGGTGAACTTTAGTTTTATTGACACTTCTAATCCAGTCAATGTTGAACGAGCACTGCGTCCTGAAACCCGTTTGATTTTTACTGAAACACCTGCAAATCCAACTCTCAAACTAACTGATATTGCTGCGATTTCAACAATTTCCAAAGAGAAAGGAATACCGCATGTGGTAGATAATACTTTTTTAACACCATATTTTCAGAGGCCACTGGAGCTCGGTGCTGATATTTCCTTACATTCAACCACCAAATTTATGGAGGGGCACAATATCAGTGTTGGTGGTTCAATTACTGCAAACACCAAAGAAATGCTTGAGTCAATCAAGTTCGTGAGAAACTGTCTGGGAAGTAACATGTCACCGATGGTAGCTTTTTATACATTACAAGGGTGTAAGACGCTGAGCACACGAATTCGTGCACAGTCAGAAAATGCGGCTCGTATTGCCGATTTTTTGACTACTCACAATGCCGTTGATCGGGTTTGTTATCCAGGACTTGACTCATTTCCACAAAAGGAATTAGCAAATCGTCAGGCAAGTGGTTATGGATCGATGCTTTGGTTTGAGGTAAAAGGAGGTGTCGAAGCAGGTAAGCAGTTAATGAACACTCTAAAACTTTGGAGTCTAGCTGAAAATCTAGGTTCTGTGGAGTCACTTGTTACTCACTCTGTGACTATGACACACGCAGATATACCACGTGAAGAGCGAATGTCAGTAGGAATTACTGATGGTTTGGTTCGGCTTTCAACTGGTTTAGAAGCGGCCGAAGATCTCATTTCTGATCTTAAACAGGCATTAGACCGATTATGATGGAAAGAAAATGAAACTAGAATACTAATTGAAAACAGTATAATAGCTTTGTTACCTATTGAAAAACTCACTCTAGACGAAGCATAATGAACAGTACTTTCAAGAAGTATGCTACCCCAGTGATTAGTTGGTGCATAGTATTCTGGATCTGCAGAGTATTTTTATCATCGATTCCATACAAGTTCTCTAATCACCCGGATACCCAACACATCTTTGGAACGATTGGCGATTGGATGGGTGAGGTGTTTTTTGAATGGTTAGGTACATTTTTTACTCAATTTGGACCTTATCTTGTCGGCAGTTTCGAAATTCTTACCTCTCTCGTTCTGATAGCCCCTGCGATTTATTGGGTTTTCAGCAATTTTGGTCTATGCAATATCCAAGGAGTCCGTCGAAAATTTCATCAATATGGTGGTCTTATGGCCAGTGCAGTTATGGCCGGTGCAACATTCTTTCACCTATTTACCCCATTGGGAATCGAAGTCTTGCACGAAGGGGAGTCAGATGGAGGTTCGCTATTCTATGCAGCAGTTTCCATTGTGATTTTAGGCGTTGTACTTTTTCTACTTAATCGTCGGACAGATTAATCAGGCCATCATCATCAAATGTAAGTACGTTTGGATTCTTGCATTATCGTCAGTGAAGAATCACTTTCTAATCACGTTTGGTTTTGGTATAAAGAATCACTTCACCTTATCTTTTTTTTCGAATCACGTTGTAATTTTCTATCCTCGTCTTGTTTCAATATATAATGAAAAAACTCTGTAGAGCCGGCTTGTAATTTGAGGATTCTAATGGTGACCAGATGTAGTCTGTATCGATAATCTTTCGAATTCAGTTATCGGGTGGGCCGGGTCGATTCAGATTGACGAGAGACGGCTTGGCGGGATAGACAACCGCTCTTACAAGCCTTGAGAAACCTCTCAATCGTGTCTGGAAAAATTTGTCTAGTGCTGGTTTTTATGCTAGAAAATCTGATCTATTTTTATACGGGGTTCAGTTTGGATTGATGATAAGTGTGGTACGGACTAGATCGGATCGCAATGGATACCCATTGCTACTGATGGAGGTCTTTGTTAACCAACAAACTTTGAGGGAACATGTTTTACCTCGTCAAGGACGACAAAGTTTCTGCGTGTTGACAGCAAGCAGAATTTTATCCGTTCAGTTCTATAAACCAACAAATAGATCGTGTTAAAAAAAAGAACTTCATATTCGAATGAGCGTCCATGAAACAGAGTTTTGTTATGGAGTATGTCTGTGATGCATCTTAAGTAATTTACATTAAATTAAAATATATACTAATATTCAATTGGTTATAGATTTTATACAATCTAATCCATCAAATAAATTTATAATTCCTTAACGTAAAGTCCCAAAACAAAAAGCGAGTTACTGAGATTGAACACCATCTGAGTTGTCAGATATAGATTCTGATAGAATAATCTGAACGCGTCCCCGTAGTTCAGCAGGATAGAACGGTCGCCTCCTAAATATTGGGCATCGGGGTTGGAAACTCCCCGCATGAATCTACTCAAATTAGGGAAAACCTTAACGGTTCAAGCCGATGGCAATCCCTAGCCAAGCCTACTAGGGAAGGTGTAGAGACTAGACGGGTGGGGCCTACAGGCAATTTGCTCACGGTCAAGAGATAGTCCAGACTCCAAACAGATATAATCTGGCAGTGAAAACTGTGGTGGGTATGAAGCGACAGGTCAGAGGTTCGAATCCTCTCGGGGACGCCATGTTAACTCTCAAATTCTGATGTCGGTTTTATCGATGAATTCAGATTTCAAATCTTCCGCAGATCTTATTGATCTTGCCAACCAAACTGCCCTGATCACTGGTGCATCAGGGGTTTGGGTGCGCATTTTGCACATGTGCTTGATCAGGCAGGAGATACAGTAGTCATTGCAGGTCAAAATTGCACGAAACTCGATCAAGTTGCATGAGTTGAACATTCCATTGTTAATGCTGGTGAGTAATGGTGGAAGCTTTATCAACGGAATTGTTATAACAGTTGATAGTGGGCATCTTATTCAATCTTTATAATTTTGTGAGTTTAAGTATTGATTTTTCTAGAATTTCGTTGATATTAACGAACAGATAAATTTGTGATCGTTTGAAGAATATCGATTTGCACTAAATATGACATCATACCTTGTATAGGACTTGAAGCATGGATTAACGAAAAACTTACGTTAGATTTCCAAAACTACTTTTGGAGCCTCGCATTGTCCTAAGAGGATCTGCTCAAAAGCTTCTGGCCCACTGTCCAAAGACCTTGAAGAAATCCAGTTAAGTGATCCCAAAGCTCCACTATGCAATTTCTCAAGCGTAACACGAAGGTCGACCGGAGAGTACGTATAGCAACCAATGAAGGTGATTTCCTGGAGTGTCATGCGACGGGTATCCAGTTGGCCTTCATTGTCCATGAGGCCAATATGAACTACGACCCCTCCAGGTTGGACACAATCAACTGCTGTGCTTCGAGTTTTCGCATTACCCACCGCATCAAACACTAAATCATAGGCCCCTGCTTCTGGCGGACTGTCAATCGGATTAAATGTGGAAATATTTGTATGCTCCATTACAGTTTTCCGTCGAAGAATATTGGTTTCAGAAATATCTACTTGAGCCCCCTTATCTGTTAATGCGAGCGCAGTCAGCAATCCAACAGAGCCTGCACCAATAACGAGGCACTTCTTTTCACTAATTGGTCTTGAAATTGATCGCTCGGCAAGATTTATAGCATGAATCGCTGTAGCTCCCGGTTCTGTGAGTGCAGCTTTATTTGTATCCATTCCATCTGGTACTTCGATCAAATTTCGCTCTGGTATTGAAATAAATTCAGCAAATGCCCCCGGTCGATACATACCTATCAAATCTCGCTCAGCACATAGATTTTGTCTACCTGACAGGCAAAATTTACACTGCATGCAAGTAATTAGTGGATTTAGTACTACAAGACTGCCAGGTTTTGCCCCTTCAATAACTGTACCTACAGCTTCGTGCCCCAAAATAAGAGGCGGAACCCGACGCTCATCGTGACCGAGATAGGCATGCATATCAGAACCACAAATTCCAACACTATGAATTTTCACTAATGAGTCTCCCTGCCCTACTTCAGGTTCTGGTTCGTCGCGGTAAGTTATCTCTTGTTTGGCAGTAAAAACAAGTGCTTTCATGTTTGACTTGAAAAATTTCGGTTGGTAATTGCTAGAATTATACAATGAGTCTTTTATTTTAAAATGAGCTTCAAACCATATTCAGATGAAAGAAATTCGTATTTATTTTGCTGTAAATCCTCCATCGACAAACAGCACTTGTCCTGTTATGTATTGGGATGCTCTGGATGCCAGAAAAATCAGTGTTCCAGCAAGATCTTCCATTTCTCCGTTCCTACCAATGAGTGTCTGATCAGCAGCCCACTGTCGAATAGTCGAATCGGAAAATACCGGCTCAGTTAATTCGGTCGGAAAGAAACCAGGTGCAATTGCATTACAGGTAATCCCATGACTGGACCATGCTTCTGCCATTGCTCGTGTTAATTGGCAAACACCACCTTTCGAAGATCCATAGGCTAATCCATTTGGAAAAGCCCTGACCGACTGTAAGGAAGCAAAATTAACAATTCTTCCATAGCCTGTTTCTTTCATGTTTGGGATAAATTCTCGCGAGAAAAAAAACGGCGTTGCTAGATTAATATTCAGGGTTGCATGCCAGCTTTCAATGGTGATCTTATCAACGTCTTCTCTGAGATTCACCCCTGCTGCATTGACCAGACCATGGATGGGTTTGTATATATTTTTACAGGTATTTGCAATATCTGGCAAATCTTCAAGTACTGACAAGTCCGCTATCAGTCGAGATGCTTCACCCCCCTCATCATTGATTTTTGCAACAAGTTCGTCAAGTGGATCTTGGCGTCTGGCAATGCAGAGGACAGTTGCTCCGGCTAGAGCCAAATACCGGCTTGTCGCCTTACCTATCCCAGAACTTGCGCCGGTCACAATGAAAATTTTCCCTTCCAGAGAAAACTGTTTCATGATAATTTGCGCTAGCGGAACGATGGATAATATCCTTACTGATGCCCGAGGTCAAAGGTTTCGCTCGGAAAATATTTATTTAGGCGATCATCACCGCTTCGTGCATGACCTTCCATACCTTCGTAACGGGATATTCTTGCTGTCACCGCGCCGACCTCCCGATTTGCATCTCGGGTCATTCGTTGATAAGTAAGAACCTTGATAAATTTGCTAACGCTTAACCCCCCAGTATACCGAGCAGCCCCTTTGGTTGGTAATATATGATTAGTACCGGAACACTTATCACCATACGCGACTGTGGTTTCTTCTCCAAGAAAAAGAGAACCGTAATTTTGTAAATTGCTCAGCCACCAATCAAGATCTTTGCAATGTACTTCAAGATGCTCACTTGCGTAATGATCACTGATTTCAACCGCTTCTTCACGTGTGTTGACAACAATAACCTCTCCATAATCTTTCCAAGCTGCAGTCGCTGCCGAGCGGTTAGGTTCTGATAATCTATTGATCGCATTGGGAATACGTTTGATCACTTCTTCTGCTAAATCCCTTGATGTACTGATTAACCATGCAGGCGAATCCGGTCCATGTTCCGCTTGGCTTGCCAAATCACAGGAAACAATATCTGGGTCTGCACTATCATCGGCTATGATAAGAATTTCGGTCGGACCAGCAAACATGTCAATTCCCACTCGGCCAAACAAAATACGCTTCGCTTCGGCGACGAATCGATTGCCTGGGCCGACAAGAATATCAGCAGGTTGTTCGGTGAATAAACCAAAGGCCATGGCAGCAACACCCTGCACTCCACCGAGGTGCAGGATCGTATCTGCACCTGCGTATGATGCGGCGTAAAGTATAGCGGGATGAACTCCGGTTTTGCCTTGCGGCGGCGAGCAAGCGGTGATTTGTGTTACGCCAGAAACCTTTGCAGTAGTGATACTCATGATTGCTGATGCGATATGCGCATATCGACCGCCCGGGATGTAACACCCCGCTGTTTTGACTGGAATTAGTTTTTGGCCGCAAATCAATCCGGGAGATAGTTCCGTTTCAAATTCCTGCATGCTTTGCAGCTGGGATTCAGCGAAAGCCTTAACCCGATCATGTGCAAAACGAATGTCTTGTTTTGTTTGATCAGACAAATATGACGTAGCATGGTCAATCTCTTCTTGCTTCACGACGACATCGCCTTCCCAACCATCAAGCTTGCTAGCATATTCCAATACTTTTGGCTCGCCTCCAACCTCAATTTCGGACAACATATTTCGGACCAATTCATTTATATTGTCTTGCCCGGTTTGTGGAGTTTTGGACGCTTTTTTTAGATAGGTTGCAGTCATGTCTACATTCGACCGTATCAAGAAGTTACAGGCTTGCTCTAGCAAGTTGATCAAGGTAATTGGGTAACCACAGAGCGATCTGAGGAAAAACAATAATCAGAATGAGCCCAATCAACTGAATAATCATAAATTGCAACATTCCACCATAAATATCTTTGAGATCCCACTGAGGGACCACCCCCTTCAAAAAATAGGCGGAAAGAGCCACAGGAGGTGATAACCAGGCCGTTTGCAGGTTCACTGCGACTAAGATGCCAAACCATATGAGATTGAAGTTCATCTGGTCAACCAGTGGCAACAAAATGGGTACGATAATCAAAACGATGGGAACCCATTCTAGTGGCCATCCTAGAATAAATATGAGTGCCATAATCATGGCTAGAATCAAATAAGGAGGAAGATCCAGATGGAGCAAGTATTCCGTAAGCATATTGGGCGTGCCCAGACGAGAGAACACTGCACCAAAAAAATTGGATGCTGCCACAAGTACCAGTATTAGAGCGGATATCTCTAAAGTTTTTATGAGAGCATCCTTGAAACCTGGCCAAGTTAACTTTCGGTAGGCGGCTGTAAGTATAAAGGCCCCCATCGCTCCCATACCCGCTGCCTCGGTAGGAGTTGCAAAGCCAAACAGAATGCTACCTAGAGCAAATGCAACCAAGGTTGCGGGGGGCACAAGGCCCATAAAGAATTCATAGAAAACATGTCTCATGGACTCTGGTTGCAGTTCTTCCGGTAAAGGCGGCCCTAGAGATGGGTTGATTTGGCATCGAATAAGTGCATATCCGGTATACAGGAAAGCTAACATGAAACCTGGAATAATTGCGGCTGCAAACAGATCGGTAACCGGTACTTCAAGTATTGGACCCATTACCACCAACATGATGCTAGGTGGAATTAATATACCCAATGTCCCCCCAGCAGTAATTGTGCCAGCAGCGAGCTTGACATCATAACCTGACTTGTTCATGGTCTTTGCGGCCATTATGCCAAGTATGGTCACGGATGCGCCAACTATCCCAGTAGCAGCTGCAAAAATTGTCGAAACGAATAAAACCGCGATATAGAGCGATCCTCGAGTACGTGATAGCGTCAACTGAACGGCTGAGAATAAACGTTCCATAAGTCCTGCCTGCTCCATGAGGATTCCCATGAAAATGAACAGTGGTACAGCAGCAAGTGTTTGCTCTAGCATGACATTGGAGAACTGAAAAGTCATCAAATAGAAAACAAGATGACCAAATCCCCATAAGCCAAATACCATGCCGAGAAAAATCAGGGTGAATGAAATTGGAAATCCGATAAAGATCGCGAATAGCATGACCCCGATCATAATTACCCCGACGTACTCGGGCTGAAGATTAATAATCGCGTCAATCACTCGTCGGGCCACCTGCCGCGTGTGGCTGCATAATAACTTTTCAGAAACTCAGAAATCCCCTGAATCAAAAGGAAGAGAATGCCAATAGGTAATGCGCTCTTGATGGGTCCCATATATGGCATCCATGCTGTATCCATGCCGCGCTCCCCTTTAGATATTGCAAGCCATGCATAGTCAATTGACATCCACATGAATACTACCAAACCAGGGAAATAAAACACCAAATAGAGTAAGGCATCAATTGTCCCTTGTGATTTGGATGACCAATTACGATACAAAAAATCAGCACGTATGTGTATTCCCCGATACAGCGCGTAACCCGCACCAAGGGTGAATAATGCACCATATAGCATTCGGCTGATGTCATAAGCCCACATGGTAGGGGCTACAAAAAATTTACGAGCAATTACCTCATAGACCATAGCCAAGCACATCGGTACCAGCAACCAACAGACTATTCGTCCTATCCAGTGACTGAAACGATCGATACGCAGAATGGTTTCAGCCATCCATACAGGCATATCTGGAGGCATTTCGTCTCCACTGGATCGCCTCTCCGCTATGAGCTCGTCGGTTATATCTAACTCAAAACTCTCGGGGTCTTTTGACATAGATCAACCCATGGAAGTTGGTTGGAGTCTTCCGGTCAGGAAAGTAGACTCTCCCCGACCGGAAGAATTCGATTATTGTGTTGTTATGGATCGTCAGTTCTGCAAGGATTTGGCGAACGCCTGCCCAAGTTGTGCATTGGACGATTGCGCACCTGCCCAGAACGGTACAGCTATCTTTGCAAACTCTTTTTGAGAGTTCCAAACTTCTGCAAAAAATTCATTTTCTGCAGCGTTTTTCTCAAGGCTCGCACGGGCTGCATTCATATATTCTGGAAAGTAATCCGCAGGAGTGTCATGCAAGATAACGCCGTGATTCTCGGTCAAATCTTTGAGTGCTTTACCGTTTTCATAAATTCGATAACTTAAAGAGCGGATCAAGGATGCATCAGCAGCAACTTCCATAGCAATTTGCTGATCCTCGGTGAGGCTATTCCACACATCACCATTGATATACATATCAGCATTGACGACTACCTGATGAAGACCTTGTAAGTAATAATGCTTGAGTACTTTCTGGAAACCAAAAACACTATCGGGTTTTGGACAACACCACTCAGCAGCATCAATTGTTCCTTTCTCCAAAGCAGGTAGGATATCGCCACCACCCATTGCTACAGAAGCGATACCAATGTCTTTATAGGTTTGGCCTGGAATACCCGGAGGTGTACGAAACCGATATTTTCGAAAGTCATCCATGCTGTTGATTGGCTCTTTGAACCATCCCAAAGCCTCTGGACCAACTGGTTGAAGCATAAGGCCGTGTATATTGAGGCCCATTTCATCCCAGAGACGGTCATATAGTTCTTTTCCACCACCATTCATATACCATGATAGAAAAGCAATGTTGTCGATACCAACCCCAGCACCCGCTACGGGCGAACCAAATAGCATTGCAGCTGGATGTTGGCCAGACCAATAGTGAGTCCATGCGAAACCTGCATCGACTAGGCCTTTATCCACTGCGTTCAAAATATCGCGTCCACTAACAACAGCACCATCTGGTAGGACTTCGATCTTAACCTCACCATTGGTAAGGGCAGCTACGTTTTTTGCAAAGTCCTTAACCATAACGATTTCATCTGCTTTGGTGGGCAGGACTGATTGAACTTTGATAACTACTTCTGCGAATGCAGACTGCGATGCGATAAGAAACAAACCAACAATCGTTGCGGGCAGAGACTTAAAGAATTTAGACATAATGTGTTCTCCTCTGTTATAACTAAATCGTGAATTATAGATTAATAACGCTGTTGAAGGCAGCGTTTGTAAGGCGAAATGTGAAAAGTAATAATCTGATTTTCAGATACAGATTTTGCTTCCGAAGTTAGTTGTTGTTTTTTATTTTTTGCCATCTCCATTCAGCGGATAAACTATATCTTAATTCTTTGATACACTAATTACCATAACTATTTTGTTTCGGACTCTTTTTCCACATCAAAAAAATCCAGGAAAATTAACTTTCTATTCCATTGTCTTTGAAAAGCCCCCTCGTTTTGGGTCGGTTGGCTTTTCTAAAAAATCTTTTGTTTTGTTAAACTCTGATCATATATCTGTTGGATTTTTGTCATACATTTCAAATTTGACAATGATTTGGTATTTACCCAAGAAGGTTGTCAGTATTCCCAGAGATATGGCTAGACGAGATGAGGACATGGAAGCAGCGGGACCTGTACGATGGGAAACTGGTTTATATCTGGGCAGACGGAGTGGAATGTAGGTTGCGTAACGAGGACACCAAGCTTTGCTTGCTGGTGATTATTGGTGCTGAAGATCAGGGACGATAACGAGGTACAACCCGACACGAAAAGGGTACCTCGCTGGATGGACATCACTCTCGCGCACTACTTTCAGCTATAACTCCCATGCAAAACGAACTCTCATTATTTTTCTTCAATCTTATCGATTATTTGTGTTATCATAAGCGTAAGCAAGTAGTTATATATGCAAAAAAACATTTCGCAGGTAACTTATTTCGAAAGTAACTTGCAACTCAAGTTGAAAACAGAATGACAACGAAGGGGCAGTGACAATGAGAAGAAAAATTCAAGGTTCTTGCTTTCCGAATTCATAAAGATGGTTTTTCTTCGGCTTGCGGTACATTTCATTGTAATGAACCTTCTATAACAACCCCAGTTCACAGTAATGCGATTTATATAAAGGCGTGAGATCAACTTTTATTTCGGCATTGAAAGTGGGAACACGTTTCATTCGGCTGCGTTGGGAATATAACGAAATGGTGAAGATTATCCTCCGCGATCCGAAAATCTTGTCCCACAATATCTTGACGCTTGTTAATGGGAGTACGAGACCGAGGTTATCAGGTTTCAAAGTAAAACCCGCCATGCAAGCAACATAGCATTGGATATTAAGTTAGACAATTTGTTTGGTGAATAATCTTTTATCAACCAACTAATGTAGAAACATTAATGAGGACAGTAAAATGAACAAGAACAAAATTACGTCAGTTTTGGCTTTTGTTATATTCCTTTCTGGAGCTGGTGCTACAGTGTCAGCAGACAGTGTTTCAGTTTGTGAATACTGGCATGGCGACCCCATCTGGACATGTGGATTCGCGTTCATCTACAGTGAAGCTGGGCAGAGCTCGTGTAAAATGCAATTTCCAAGCGGATTTCCGAACTGGTCAGATCGTGACTTAAATTCACTCGACCCAGATAATTTGACTGATTCCCAGCGGAACAAATTGGCGAAAATGAAGGAAACATGGGGAGGCGCCTGTCAATGCAATGTCAAGATCAAATGTGGATGGGTCAAAGTTTCATCAAACGGCTGGATTGCGGTTCCATCTCCTCAGACCTCATATCACGAATGTTCGGTAACTCCTGATGCACTTGGTACAATGAGATACCATCAAGGCCAATTGACGCCGAGTTGCTAGAGAGGCAGGTCTTGTGAGACTCCTGATTGTTCAGGATGGAGCCTCCGGCTTGGTATTCTATTGAGAAGACAGTCTGCACATTAGATGTTATTGCAGTACGTGACTCACAATATTAGCCGTGATTACATTTCAGCGCATGTTCATGGCTGGGGCCAGTTCCACTACTTTGCCTAATCCGTAATAATGTACCTTGGTTCATGTTACAAGTCGTAATGATACTTCCAGCATCTACAGTTGATCCTCGTAGATACGTAATAAGTAGCACTATAACATTGATTTGATTTATACGATACTCTGGGATAATGACTTAATCTCCATGGCTTTTCTCGCCGCAGACATAAGTTCTATATTTTCCAGAAATAGTTCTTGCTATAGGGTTAATTTAATGTTCGGGGATTACAATTAACCAACACTCCCTTATCCTCAAGACCGAATCAGCCGGCCGCACCTTTTTGAGGTAAT
Source organism: Gammaproteobacteria bacterium (assembly GCA_026708585.1). Classification (GTDB taxonomy): domain Bacteria; phylum Pseudomonadota; class Gammaproteobacteria; order Arenicellales; family Poriferihabitantaceae; genus Poriferihabitans. The sequence continues at coordinate 158 of JAPOUQ010000110.1, read as the reverse complement.
CACAACGTCAGGGATCACGAATTTGCAAAGTGATTTTTTTCTAATCGTTGTAATTTTGAACTACTAGTTTCCCAACTTTTATCGAATAAACTGCACAAAAGCCTGTCCCAAGGGACTGAATCCGGCCAAATCAATAGCCCAAATTAAGCAAGCGATTC
>JAPOUQ010000094.1 GCA_026708585.1 Gammaproteobacteria bacterium | reverse complement strand
TTCGAGCATAGAAATAAGGAGAATAAAGGATATTATCTTATGTTAATGGCATTGCCCCCCCCCGTACCACAAACAGGGTATTCTTTGCCCCATATTGGTACTTATTGGCATGGGCCACCACTCGGAGCTTTAGAACGAGCATGTCTATTTTCCATATTAGAACTTGGCCACCCAGTGACTATTTTCTGTCATGGGAATATAAAAGGTGTGCCTGAAGGTGTGGAGATTTGTGACGCTAGAGAAATTACTGGAAATCGGTCAGTCTTATTGCATGCAAAGACGCAAAGTCCGGCATTATTTACAGATCAGTTTCGTTATCATATGATTCGAAAACTTGGCTACATTTGGGTAGATTTAGATTTTTTCTTAATCAAACCATTGTGGCCCATTGATGACTATCTTTTTGCGTATGAAGACAAAATTTATATCAATGGTGCAATTCTCTCACTACCTAAGTCATCGCCCACATTGATGGATCTAATAACATTCTGTGAAAACGAATATCCTGTACCCCCATTTTTTTCATTTTTCCAAGATAAAAAAGTAAAGATCTTATTTCAGAAAATGATTGGCAAGCCTGTTCATGTTACGCACATGAAGTGGGGAGTATGGGGACCAAGAGCATTAACTTGGTTTTTAATCAAAAACCAAGAAGATTATCGTGCAAAAAATAGTCACTTGTTTTATCCCGTTCACTGGCGAAATATTGATCAGTTTTTCCTCTCCAGTAATTTGTTCAAATCTACCTACCTCAATAAAGCTGTGGCAGTTCACTTATATGGCATGAAATTGAGAAAATTGATTGATGATAATGGCGGGGTCGAGAAAATTCCAACCGGCAGCTATTTGAATGACTTATTTAAATATGGATCGTAATAAATATGTGAGGGACAACGACTTGATTAGAGATTGCTATGCAACATATTTTCATTAATTGGATGAATTCAGGTTTTTCCACTTTCTTTTTTATCAATGTTTTTCCCTGATATCTTTTCGATATGACTATCACCAATTGAAGAAATATTTGTATAGCAAATACCGAAGCGACAACCTATAACTCTGAGTAATGCACTCCAAAGTAGAATTTACAATATCAATTATTTATGGAAAAATTCAACCCAACAATTAGTGTCGTCTTAGTTGTTAGAAATGGAGAAAAATTTATTCGTGAGGCAGTATCATCAATTCTTGAGCAAACTTACGAAAACTTTGAATTTCTTATTATTGATGATGGTTCTGCTGATCATACAAAAGAAATAGTACGAAAATATCGTGATACTCGAATTCAGCTCTTTGATAATCCTGGACCCTCAGGAAAGCCTGGCGGTCTCAATTTCGCCTTTGAAACAGCGAAGGGGCAGTACATTGCACTTATGGATGCCGATGATATATCACTTCCAACTCGATTTGAAAAACAGCTAAGGTTTTTGGAACAAAACCCTGAAATTGGAATCGTAGGAGCACAGGCAATAAAAATCAATGAAGTAGGAGAGGTGATTGGATACCAAGGAAAAAATAAAATGAACCATCAGGGATGCAGAAAATTACTTTTGACTGGAAACTCTTGCTTTATCAATCCTAGTGTGCTTATTCGGAAGGCTTCAATACCAAAAGGGATAAATTATAAAAAAGATTACCCTTATGCTGAGGACTATGATTTCTTTTGCCAATCATTTTTTCACACTAAATTTGCAAATCTAGGAGAAAGGCTAATCAAATATAGAATTCATGAAGAACAAATTAGCAGTCGACATTTGAATAAGCAAAAAAAACTTGCCAACATAATCTTTTCAGATTTCCTAAGCATATTTATCTTGAATGAAAGTACTGATAAGGTTTCAAGTCAAAAAAATATCAGTATATTGAAGAAAATTAGTGAAGGGGGGGGGGGGGATTTATCTACATGATGTAATACATATTTATTCTTCTCTAAACATAAATGTTAGTCTTTTAGAAAGGGCAGGTCTCATTAACAGTTATATAAGAAAAAATGTAAATAATCTCTCTTTAAATAAGTCTATTCATATAAAAGACTTCCTATACTTCCTTATGTTTTTATATTGGAAAAATCGAAAGAGAGGTAAAAAGTTCAAATAGAACATGAGTTTTCCTTCAAGATTTATTAGGGCATAGCTATCTCCTTGTTTTTCAATCATTTCCAAATAACTGTTTTTTGTTTCTTAATATTGATGTTTCCAATCAGAGTAATTAATCTTGAATCATCTGTAGAAAGACGCTTATTTATGGAAAAACAATTAAGTGATCTTGGTCTTGCCTACGAAATTACTCCTGCTTGTAATGGTTCCGCTCTAACTGAGGAAAATATTAATAGTCGGCACGACAAGAATACAGCAATAAAGTTTACACATTCTTATCGAGTTGATAGCATCAAAACATATACACATATACACCCCTTATGGAATTTATCTCCTGCTGAAATTGGCTGTGCAATCAGCCATAGGCTGGTATATAGAGAAATTGTTGAAACTAATATTGATACCTTGGTTGTACTTGAAGATGATGTTTTTATTTCTAGCCACTTGATTGATTTATTAGAACAGCATAACCAATTTCCTGAACATTGGGACTTAATTTTCTTAGGATGCAAATCCAAATTAACTTTTTTCCACGGAACAAGATATCTTCAGGGTAATACCACCAATCGGTACATGTTGAAACACGCAGTAGGATCACATCATATAATTGGATCATATGCTTACATTGTGAATTTTAATAGTGCCAAAAAGTTGCTGCATATAACTGAAAATTTGCATAAACCTCTTGATTCATACCTTGGTGATCATCAGGAATTTAATATTTTTGTTGTGAAGCCAGAAGCTGTCACACATCAATATACATTTCCCTCGACAATCTATAAAATGAAAGAGAAGGGAGATGAAAAATCACACAAAGAAATGGTTGAGTATCATTTGTGGATGTATTATTTCCCATGGATAAATTCCTTTCCAAAATTTTTGCAGATTATGGAAAAGTTGAGACCTATTCGTACAACCTTGAAATTAATACGATCATTTAAGGCACATATACACAAAACGTTTCTATTAATTTACTACTCAAGCCGAAAACAATAGTCTATCTGCAAAACCAGAGACATGAGCTCATACTTGAAGGGCAAGGAATCTCAATTCTCAATTAAACTAGTATAAATTTTAGATGCCCAAAATTAAGTTGATATATACTCAAAAACTGACGAAAACGCTTTCTAGGAGAGTTAGTTTCATCTGGTTAAGATAAAACCGAAAAGAGCATGATCCCCTGTTTCGTGATTTCCCTCCCAGACTCTTCAGACCGCAGGCAATCGATCTCGCACACGCTAAACAAACTAGGGATCTCATTTGAGTTCTTGGATGCCGTAGACGGAAGAAGTGGCCTCGATCCGACCTATGAAAGCCAAGTCGACCGCCATGCTGCTCTGCGAACATGGGGGTTACTTAGCGATACGGAATTCGCTTGTGCTTTGTCTCATATAAACACATATCGCCGCATTGTAGCAGAGGATATTCCTTATGCTTTGGTGCTTGAAGACGATGCATCACCACTACCGACTATACTAGATTTCCTGAACGGAGAACACTACCGAGATGTAGACCTGACGCAACTTGATTTACGCTATCCAACTTTTGTTCAAAAGGGTGGATCAAACATCTCTTTTGGGATCATGCGTCTTATTTGCGTGCACCAATGATGTCGGCTCCTGGTGCTTGTGCTTATGTAATTTCGAAGCGTGGTGCTGCTTTCTTGGCTAGTAATGCTGTTCCGATTCGCCAGCCGGCCGACTGGCCTGACTGCATCGAGAAACTGATTGCAAACTGTCAATTTCGCTGTGTTCACCCTCTGCTTGTTCGGCATGATCCTGATTCTGCCCATTCTCTGATAGGTAAATTAGGGCGAAACACTAATAAAGAAAACCGCCGTTTCCTAGGCGTTTACATCCCTCCTTTTCGCCGACAGCTCCGTTCCTTGCGAAAACTTCCGTACAAACTGTTTTCCAAACGCTTGGTAAACCATCATTGAAGGGGGTATTGAAAAACATTTCATACCGAAATTGACAAGTTATTCTTCCGATAGCCCTTAGTTTACCTCTCATTCCAATGTGACTCTAATAATATCATCCAATTTCATATATGTGGCAATAACCAAGATAGGGTCTATATTGTTGTTTTTTTAGTAATGTGTACCGATTGGTATACTGATTTACAGAACCATTTTTTCTTTTTTTGGAAACCATAAAAGTTAACATAGCCAAGGCTGTTCAAGGACTCTCTAGGTTTATAAATTCTGTGTGCTTCAAAAACAATGATTGGTTTATATCTTTTCGGCTCCCTTCATAGCCTATCATCACCCCACACTTGACTCCGAGGAGACGATGACGGTTTCAGTCATCGTCCTCGGGGTCATAATCTATCCGTTCAGCAATACCAATATCCCATTCTCCCGATTCGTTCTGATGATCTCGTAAGGCTTGGATCGCATACACCGAGGTATTGAGATCCAAAAGACCTTCCCACAATTTCTTCACCCCGGGTAGCGGTTGGCGCTGGTTCGGAGAAAAGCCAGCCAAGCCGCCAGTCAAGACCACAAAGGTGGCCATCGTCGGTGGACCGCGAGGGATTTTCAAAGCGTAGGATTTTGCTAGTAGCAACAGCACCTCGATTTCCTCTCGTTGCAGATACCGAATGGCCAACTCGTCGGGGCGATTTCGCCCCAGCCAGGTCAAGTCCCAAACCCGAAATGCGGTAATCGCATCAAAGGCGACGCATTTGCGC
>JAPOUQ010000114.1 GCA_026708585.1 Gammaproteobacteria bacterium | reverse complement strand
GAGGGCTTAACTGGACTGTTCATGCCGAGAGCATAACAAACTGAAATGCAAAAGTTCAGCTTTTTGTGTTATTTATTTATCATTGAATATTTGAGGCTAAACATAAAATTGCCCTGATCATTTTCGAGCTAGTTTTTGCGAACTTAACGTCCTTTATCCAATTTGTTTACGATAGGCTTTTATGAATAACGATCGATCCGCTGAAAAGAACCTTAGACGCTAATTTTTTGTCAATCTACGAGTTTATTGCCTATAATGAAACAGGCAAATACTGCTTTTAGCATTTTTGTATGGAAAAAATGACAAAATTTTTGGTTTACGAATATGGTCAACCCCAATATCACAACTGACATTGATGAAATCGAGACTCGAGAATGGTTGGATTCGCTTGAGGCAGTGCTAGAAACTCAAGGTCAGGAACGCGCACACTATATTATTGAATCCTTGATTAGTCACTCACGCCGTCGTGGAGTGCATATCCCTTATCAAGCAAACACGGCTTACCTTAATACCATACCGTTACATATGGAGAAACCAAGTCCAGGTGACCATGCACTGGAATGGCGAATCCGAGCATTTATCCGATGGAATGCTATGGCCATGGTCATCAGAGCAAATCGTATCTCAACAGAATTGGGCGGGCATATCGCAAGTTTTGCCTCTGCAGCTACTCTATATGATGTGGGCTTCAATCATTTCTGGCGAGCTGCTACACCTGAACATCTTGGTGATATGATTTTTATTCAGGGACATTCTGCTCCCGGAATCTATGCTCGAGCTTACCTCGAGCGAAGACTTGATGAAGACGTTTTAAATAAATTCCGTCAGGAAGTCGATGGTGGTGGGCTTTCTTCATATCCCCACCCATGGTTAATGCCCGATTTCTGGCAATTCCCGACAGTCTCGATGGGACTTGGGCCCATTATGGCCATCTATCAGGCGCGTTTTATGAAGTACTTGCATAACCGTGGGCTGATCGATGCGAAGGACAGGAAAATATGGGTATTTTTGGGAGATGGTGAAATGGATGAACCGGAATCCGTCGGTGCTTTGGCCCTTGCTGGTCGTGAGAATCTCGACAACCTTATTTTCGTTGTCAATTGCAACCTGCAAAGACTGGATGGTCCAGTACGCGGAAATGGAAAAATCATCCAAGAGCTAGAGAGTGATTTTCGTGGTGCAGGCTGGAACGTAATCAAGCTCATCTGGGGAGGTTACTGGGATAAACTCCTGATGCGTGATGAGAAAGGCATTCTGAGACATCGCATGGAAGAAGCAGTAGATGGTGAATACCAAGCTTTCAAAGCCAATGATGGAGCTTATGTTCGAGACCATTTCTTTGGTAAATATCCGGATTTGAAGGCCATGGTCGCTAACTTGACTGATGAGGACATCTGGCGATTGAATCGGGGTGGCCACGATCCCCACAAAATCTATGCGGCTTATCATTCTGCTATCAATCATACTGGCCAACCAACGGTTATTCTGGCCAAGACAGTCAAGGGATATGGGATGGGTGAAGCGGGTGAGGGTCAGAACACCACTCACCAACAAAAGAAAATGGGGGAGCAGTCACTACTTGCGTTCCGTGATCGTTTCAATATCCCGTTAACCGATGAAGAAGTCGCAAAAACTCCTTTTTATCGACCTGAAGAGGACTCTGAAGAGACCCAATACCTACTAGAGAGAAGAAAAGCCTTGGGCGGTTTTCTTCCGGCTAGAAAAATCTTTAGTTCGCCAGGAATTACCCTTCCAAAACTGGATATCTTTAAAGCCCAACTTGAAGGGACCGGTGACCGTGAAATCTCGACCACCATGGCGTTCGTGAGGATTCTTTCTTCGTTAATACGGGACAAGAGTCTGAAAGATCGAATTGTGCCGATCATTCCTGATGAATCGAGGACTTTCGGCATGGAAGGGATGTTCCGACAGCTCGGTATTTATTCTCCTCATGGTCAACTCTATGAACCGGTCGACTCCGACCAATTAATGTTCTACCGAGAGGATAAGACTGGTCAAGTCCTTCAAGAAGGGATTAGTGAGGCGGGCGCCATGTCATCTTGGATTGCTGCAGGCACTTCCTACAGCAATCACAATTACTACGCGATACCCTTTTTCATTCTGTATTCCATGTTTGGTTTTCAACGAATCGGTGATTTATGTTGGGCTGCTGGGGACAGCCGAGCGAGAGGGTTTATCCTAGGTGGTACTGCCGGACGGACTACACTTGCTGGTGAGGGATTGCAACATCAAGATGGACATAGTCTGATCTTAGCCTCAACGGTACCAAACTGTGTTTCCTATGACCCTACTTATAGTTATGAACTCGCGGTGATTATTCATGATGGCTTGCGACGTATGTATGAGGAAGAAGAGAGTATTTATTACTACATAACGGTAATGAATGAAAACTATACTCACCCAGCAATGCCGGAAAATATCGAAGAAGGCATTTTGCGAGGTATGTATCTATTAAGGAAAGTAGGTAAAGATTCCAATCAAAATACAGTTCAAATATTAGGTAGCGGTACGATATTGCGGGAGGTAGAGGCCGCAGCTGAGGTACTTGATAAAGATTACAATGTAACGACCAATATCTGGAGTGTAACTAGTTTCAATGAGCTTGCTAGAGACGGAAATGATGTCGAACGACAAAATCGGTTACATCCCGAGAAGCCTCGTGAAAAGTCTTATGTGGAACTTTGCCTTGAAAATACGGAAGGCCCTGTAATCGCAGCAACCGATTATATGCGGATGTATGCTGAGCAAATTCGCGCCTATGTGCCGGGACGCTATAGCGTCCTCGGTACAGATGGATTTGGTCGAAGTGATACGAGGTCTCAACTTAGAAAGTTTTTCGAGGTTGATCATCGCTACATTACTACAGCAGCATTAAAAGGACTAGCCGATCAGGAAGCTATTGACCACAAAACGGTAACGAAAGCGATTGAAGAGATGCAGATCGATACCAAGAAGCCGAATCCGAGAAAGGTATAGCAAAATGATTGAAGTGAAAATTCCTGATATAGGTGACTTTCAAGATGTTGAAATTATTGATGTGCTGTTCAATGTCGGGGACCGGGTTGAACTGGAAGAGGAACTACTAACACTCGAAAGTGATAAAGCGACGATGCCAATTCCATGCCCTGCGGCTGGAGTGATCAGTAAATTACATGTTAGTGTTGGTGATCGAGTTTCGGAAGGAACGCTAGTTCTTGAACTTGAATCAGATACATCAGAAAATGCAGAAGTTTCAGCCAAACCCAAACCTGAAGCCCCTACCAAACCAGAAGCCGAAACACAACCGGACAGCATCCCAGAACCAAAGCCCGAACCTGCAAGAACAGAAGCTACCAATAAATCAATCGCACCTCCTTCGCCTGAAAGAACGGAAAGATCCGATGCGATTCCCCATGCAAGTCCCGCAGTCCGGCGATTTGCACGCGAACTTGGTGCCAGTCTGCACAGAATCAGAGGAACCGGACCTAAAGGACGTATTCTCAAGGAAGATATCAAAGCATGGACCAAACAACAACTTGAAGAATCAGAGAAAAAATCGAGTGCTCCGGGACTTGGATTTGCTCCAATGCCAGCGATTGATTTTTCTGAATTTGGAGAAACAGAAAAATTATTTCTATCCCGCATCAAGAAACTCTCTGGACCACATTTACATCGTTCGTGGGTAAGCATTCCACATGTAACCCATCATGATGAGGCTGACATTACTGATCTGGAGGAATTTCGCCGCTCACTGAAAGATGAAGCGGCAAGTCAGGGTTTGCGAATTACAATCCTATCCTTCGCTATGAAGGTCCTGGTTAATGCTATGAAGAAATTCCCAACCTTTAATGCATCTTTGGCTCCCAATGGTGAAGAGATAATACTTAAAAAATATTTCAATATTGGGATCGCTGTCGATACCCCAAATGGTCTGGTAGTACCGGTCATTCGTGACGTAGACCGAAAGAGTATTTTTGATCTAGCCAAGGATTTGGCAGAAGTCAGTGAACGAGCTCGAGAAGGAAAATTAAAGCCCCAAGACCTCAAGGGAGGATGTATCAGCATATCTAGCTTAGGTGGAATTGGTGGTTGTGGTTTCACTCCTATCATTAATGCTCCTGAGGTTGCAATTATTGGCTTATCTCGTAGCAAAATGACTCCGATTTGGAACGGCAAGGAGTTTGAGCCTCGCATGATGCTCCCGATAGATGTTTCTTACGATCATCGTGTGATAGACGGAGCAGAAGCAGCTCGATTCTCCGCACAGGTAGTGAACTCGTTTTCAGATGTTCGAAGATTAGCTTTGTAGATGAAGTCATGGCAAAAACTATAGAAACACCGGATTTGGGTGATTTCGATAATGTCCCAATTATTGAAATCTATGTATCAGAAGGAGACACGATCGCGGCAGGTGATGATATTCTCGCTATCGAGAGTGATAAGGCAACGATGGAAATTCCTTCACCTGAGGGCGGTACAGTCCTTAAGTTGTTGGTCTCCGTGGGTGATCCGGTATCCATGGGTCACCCCCTGTTTGAGTTAGAAACTGGGGGAACAACCGACCAACCATCCGCTTCTGAGGAAATAACTAAAGAAACAAAATCTGAATCTGCAGAGGAATTTTCAGCCCCTATCGAAGCGCAAAAGCCTAGTTCCGATACACCCAAAGTTGAAGGTGATATGCATGCTCAATTGGTGGTATTGGGATCTGGTCCCGGTGGGTATACTGCTGCATTTCGGGCGGCGGATCTGGGTCTTGATGTAATTTTAATTGAACGTTATCCAACTTTGGGTGGGGTTTGTTTAAATGTCGGATGTATTCCCTCAAAAGCACTTTTGCACGTTGCTAAAATGATTGATGAAAGCGAAGAGATCCGTGAAGCAGGGGTTATATTTGATCATCCAAAACTGGATATTGCTCAAACCTTGAAGTGGAAGAATAACATAGTCAGCCAACTGACTGGAGGTCTTCAAGGGCTTGCCAAAAAAAGAAAAGTTCGTGTAGTTCAGGCAACGGGCTCATTCAATTCTTCCAATTCAATCAGCCTGGATAGCGGTCAAACTGTAACTTTTGATCAGGCGATTATTGCCGCTGGCTCCCGTCCTGTAGAGTTATCCGATTTCCCTCATGATGATCCTCGCTTAATTGATTCGACTGGAGCTCTGGAGTTAACCGAAATTCCAGCAAATCTTCTGATTATCGGTGGTGGCATTATTGGTCTTGAAATGGCTACGGTGTATCACTCGATTGGCAGCAAAATTCATATTGTTGAAATGATGAAAGACCTTATGCCAGGAACCGATTCTGATTTGGTTCGGCCGCTATTGAATCGGATCAAGAAGCGATATGCAAACATCTGGTTGGAGACAAGAGTCAAGGCCATCAATGCCGTCAAAGATGGACTTGAAGTCAAGTTTGAAGGCGAGGAAGCACCGGATTCAATGACTTTCGATAAAGTTCTGGTATGTATAGGACGCACACCGAATGGCAAGGAGATTAGTGCTGAGTTAGCGGGGGTCAATGTTGATGAACGCGGGTTCATTGCGGTAGATAATCAACAAAGAACCAATGTTGGCCATATTTTTGCAATTGGAGACATTGTTGGACAACCAATGCTGGCGCATAAAGCTGTACATGAGGGTAAGGTCGCAGCAGAAGTTGCGGCTGGACTGAAGAGTGGGTTTGAAGCCAGGGTAATTCCATCAGTAGCCTACACAGACCCAGAAGTTGCATGGGTTGGCGTTACTGAAACTGAAGCGAAAGCACAAGGTCTGGACTATGGCAAGGGAGTGTTTCCCTGGGCTGCCAGCGGTCGCTCCTTGGCTCTTGGCAGAAATGAGGGGGTTACCAAACTTCTGTTTGACAATCAGAATAATCGAGTCATTGGGGCTGGTATAACCGGTACTAATGCAGGCGACCTAATCGCTGAGGCTGGACTTGCGATCGAAATGAATGCCGATGCTGAAGATATTGGATTAACAATCCACGCGCATCCGACTCTAGCAGAGACTTTGGGTTTTGCTGCCGAGGCATTTGAAGGAACAATCACAGATCTTTATATGCCGAGAAAAAAGTAACAAAGCCATTCTCAAATTCGAAACCATGCATCGAAAACGATAGAATCGTATAGAGATTTATCTAAATCTCAGCAGGTAAAAAACCTTGATAACTTCTACGTACGAGTTGATGTGCTTACAGAAAAGGGAAGAGCGGCAACTTCTTGGTCTATATTTATCCTGAATTCTTCCAGTTTTGACCATCTAATCCAAAAATTGCATTTGGGGCTGGTACTCTGAGCAATTTTGGCTATTCCCGCGTTATTCAATGCTCTCAAAACAATCCGCAAATCCATAAATATCGACCATCAGAGCCGTCAATCTCTCCTGTCTGATTGGGTTTTGGAGTGGCTTTTTGTAGTTTTCGTTTTTTTAAGCCAGACCAGTTGGAGAATGAGGTGATATAAGGATTGCATTGTCCAGCTGTCCCGTTTAATATTATGCATGATGGCTGTCCAGTTGATTTTTCGTAGCCTAGATGCAGCCTTAAAGACCCAGTTCATGAAGGCGTTTCATACCACCATCAACAGGTAACCTCTGCTTGGAGGCAGTATCGGTCTCCAGTTTTGGGGCTGACCGGGGATGAATGAACGTAGTGCGTAGAGTGGCATTGATGAATGATGACCAGAAGAGGGAACTGGAATCCTTTCTCGTGCAGACGGAGGGTGCACCGCCACCAGTGTTTATTGGAAGGGAGGAGGTGCTTATGGATATTGCACTGGCATCCGAACAGGTGTGGAAGGGTATGGGTTCGGGCCAGCATGGCATGGAGAAGGCCACGCGGATTGTGCAGGGTGCGCCCGGGGCTGGCAAAAGTTCGATCCTAAACGAGATCGCCTGCAACTCGGAGAGGTTGCGGCGGGAAGGTGTCCCTGTTCCGATGGTTGTGACACTCAAGTCTGGGGACATCGATGAACCCATCGACATCCTCGAGCCACTAGCTGTGAGTATCAATCCGTCAGCCGCAGGAGATTTTCTGTCTCGGTACAGCCGGACAATCGGTGGCGATGCCGGGGTAAGCCTAGGTCCGATCCGGGTCGGAGGCAGGATAGAAACAAGTGCGGAGACGACAAGGACTAGAGCGCGCTGGAATGTGTTTAAAGCGTGGGTTGAAGAGAACGGTGGATTCGACCGGCCGATTACTCTTGCAATTGACGAAGCACAGCGCTTTGACCATGTCCCAGAAGATCCGCTCTCCAAGTTGTTTCAGAGCCTCCATGACGGAAGCAACCTGCCGATTGTACTGGTACTAGCCGGACTCAGCGACACCGAATACTCCGCTGGCAGGATGGACTTGACCCGCATTCCGTCTGGGCAGGTCCATAACATCGGCTGCTTTTCAAACCATGAGGCTGAAGAACTCATGTCCAGATCTTGTGCCCATTTCGGGATCGACATTGCCGGTTTCGAGGATGAGATCAATCGGCTTGCCGAGCCCTGCGATTGTTGGCCCCGCCACCTACATATCGTTCTAAAGGCTTTTGGCAGGGAAGCCCTGAGGACAGGCGGTGATCTCGATAAGGCAGACTGGGAAGGGATAGTTGTCGAAATCAGGGCCGGAAGGGACGATTACTACGGCCACCAGTTTTCGTCCGAAATGAGGGAGGCCAAGAGCCTAATGGCTAGGATCATGAACGAATTAAATACAAGAAATGAACGCGAGGAGATCATCAAGTTCATCAATGAATGCAGGGTAAATAAATCAGACTACCTATTCCCGGAAGGAATGGGCGCAAGAGATTTTTTTGTTCATCTCGTGCACAAAGGGGCATTACATGAGGAGTCCGTTGACCGGTTTGTTTGCCCCATCCCGTCCTTCCACACCTATCTGCTTGACCGGGGTGGGCTCACAGAGAACCCTGCTCCGGTACCGGGTTCTACCGGCAGCAGCGAGGAACCGAAACGCTACGGATAATCAGTGCTTTCTCAAAACCTCAATATCTCCGCCATCAACACTAGGAAGCTCATATGCGGACTCCTTTTCATACTACGCCGGATACCTCGTAATCCTTAAGCCCCAACTGCCCATTGGCAAGCTTTTCTAGAGACAGGCAGGTTTTCTCGCCTGTCATGATAACCCAGTCTCCTGGCCGCGAAGGTGGTTTTGAAATCGTAACTGGTGTCCTGTCGGGATTGGCCTGAAACCGGCGAGGCCTTTCGAACATGTCGATCTCAATGACTTGTACTGTATCTGGAATCCTGTTAGTTTCAGATCGTAGATAGTGAGAAAAGAAGAACGATATACCATGACGTGATATTTTTGGATTTCGAAATATTGTTATCTATCGTTATCTATCTCTTGATATGGAAGTAGTTTGGAAAGCAATCGAAAAGGATATAACTAATCGAAAGAGCGGAATAAATGAAATGATGTCTTCATTTAACGATTCTCAATCTCGCGTTTCCATATATACTTCATCATCAAACCAGAGCCGAAGATAGCATAGAACCTAGGACTTATAGACTATGAAAGTAGTCTCGCGTCTTTCATGTTTGGGAGATAATCACTCATTATGTTAACCATGCTTTACGTATTCATTCCGACTAACTGATTTAACTCTTTAAAATCTCTCATCGCATAAATTACTTTTCGAGTACGCAAAACTTCCCCATTTAGTTGTCGGTCAATCAACTTTCTCGTTAATCGCATTGCTTCATGAAGTTGCTCATGAGACTCAAAGTTATCGTCATTCAAAGCCTTTAGAGTTTTTCCGCTAATTGATGCAACACTCGGAAAATGTGTATAAACGGGTCCTTTTTCCGGGACATAATCATAATAAGCATCTTCATTTATTGCCTCACCTGATGACGCATCATGATCTAGTATCAGACCGAAACCAATTTCTCGGAGCAAGTATTTTTCAAATATCCGAAGAACCAAATGTGGATTGATCCCCTCTTCCAATGCGACCAATGAATCCCGATAGTGGTCAAATAATTTTTCATTACTATCGAAACGATGTAACAACTTGAGAAGCAGTTCATTCTGATAATAAGCACAGGATCTTGCAGATGCTGAAAGATCTACAGCAAAACGGCTCGACTCAATTCCGGTCAAGACCGGAAGATTTCCTTTTCCGCTCCAGCTAAGAAGCAATGGCTTGAATGGAATAAACAGTCCTACTGATCGTTGTTTATTTCGTCTTGAACCCTTGGCAATTAAGGTTAATCGACCATATCCTCGAGTAAAAACATCTACCAACAGACTACTTTCCGAATATGGACGACGATGGAGAATAAAGCCAGACTGCTGATTGACACGATGCTTGGTCATACCGTCAACTTTCCGTATATCCAAACTGCATTAACTCTTTATCCCGATCTGACCAGCTTTTTTTGACCTTTACCCAAAGTGAAAGATAAACCTTTTGCGAAAATGATTTTTCTATCTGAAGACGCGCTCCAGTACCTATTTTTTTAAGCATGTTCCCTTGCTTACCAATCACTATCGATTTTTGAGAACTTTTTTCGACCCAAATCGTTGCATCAATATGCAGGACGTTCTTATTATTCGTTTCGAATTGTGTTATTTCTACACTTATTGAATAAGGTAATTCTTGACCGAGTAGTAAATAAGTTTGCTCACGAATAAATTCTGAAGCCTGAAACTCTCGATTCCGATCAGTTCTCATTTCACTAGGAAATCCCGGACTACCAGCGGGTAAGTGTGGTGTTAGTTTGGCACAAAACTGATCAGGGTCAGGCAGATTTGTCGCTTGAATTGGTATAATTTCTGTAAATTCATGGAGAGTGCTTGACTGTTGGATTAATGGCAGAAGTTGCGCCTTATTTTCAAATTTATCGATTTTATTGATAACAAGCAATATTGATTTATTGATATTGCAGACATCTTTCAAGGCCTTTTTTGATCCTTCATGCCATCCTTTATGATCAATCATAAATAAAATCAAATCAACATCCGATAGACAATTTATTGCAGTTTTTCGAATGACTCGATCAAGGCCCCCTTGGGGACTAGGCTCTATACCGGGAATATCGACAAAGGCAATTTGATGATTTTGTCCCGAAACGATTCCAAGTATTCGATGTCTTGTGGTTTGTGGTCGTTTGGAAATGATCGAGATTTTCTGTTGCATTAGAGAGTTGAGTAGCGTGGACTTACCAACATTCGGTATTCCAGCGAAAGCGACATATCCAAATTTATGCTCAGTCATCTGAAGAAATTAGTCGTAATAACACTCTCTGAGCGGCTGCCTTCTCCGCAAGTTTGCGAGTTTTGTCTGAAGCAGATGACTCCATTTTTGGATTTTGAAGTTTACAAGTTACTGTAAATGTCGGGTCATGGTCTTGACCAACTGCGCTATCCAAAATATATACCGGCAGTGGTAATGCTCTCTTTTGAAGATATTCCTGAAGTTGCGTCTTGGGATTGTCTTTAAAATTTCTCGAACTGAGTTTTGATAATCTTTCAGAATAAAGACGATTCAATACCGAAAATGCTGCTTCAATTCCCCCATCCAAATAGATTGCACCAATGATAGCCTCAAATGTATCTGCTATAACGGAATCAATTTGAAAAGCATTGTTTTTCCTGTCTGATTGCCCCAAGATGATATAGGTACTCAAATTTAGTTTCTTTCCAAGTTTTGCAAGAGTCTCATTTTGAACGAGTGTCGTACGCAATTTTGACAACTGCCCCTCACCTAATTCAGGGAATCGTTGGTAAAGCTGACCGGCAATATAAAATCCTAAAACACTATCTCCAAGATACTCTAGGCGTTCATTATTCGGTTGTCCCCAACTACGGCGAGTCAAGGCGGTTTGCAATAGTTTTGGTTCATGAAACTCATATTGCAATTGTCCAAGTAACTTTGAAATATCATTCATGATGTAATGAAGCTGAGTATTGTTTGACGTTATCAACGCTACGGGAATAAAACATTCAATCTATTTTTGATAATCTTATACACCAAACAGCGAGATACAATCAAAAATTCACGTCAACCTGGCTGTGAACTGAGTTGAATTATCAAGGTTATACTTATTAGAACTCTTTCTAGGGCTTCAAAGACTCAATCTTCATGTGTGGGCGATTCGCAAATCAAATTGATAATCTCGGTCCTTGGGAAGAAATGTTAACTGGCTGGCCTTATGATTGCCACACCGGTTATAACATAGCTCCAACCAATAACATTCCCGTACTGATCTATGATCGTCAAAATAAGAAATTTTCGGGTCAATCAATGCACTGGGGGCTAGTCCCTTCATGGTCAAAAGAAGCAAACCCAAAATTCTCTACCTTCAACGCAAGAATCGAGTCGCTGGCGGAAAAGCCAGCTTATAGAACTGCTTGGAAACAATCACGAACTTGCCTGATCCCGATCAGGGGTTATTATGAATGGAAAAATGATAATACAGGGAAGCAACCATACTTCATATCTTTGGAAGTGAATCAACCAATTATGCTCGCTGGAATCTGGGACATTTGGACAAATCAACCAAAACCCCTCTATCCGTGTAGCATTATCACTCGTTCAGCAAAGAATAACTTATCCAATATTCACTCTCGCATGCCTGTAAGGGTGGATCAAGATCATGCTCTCGACTGGCTCATTAGAGGTAAAGACTGGCTTCACATCATTTCGAATTTACGATATCCAGATGAATTTAACTACTATCCAGTTAGCAAAAAGGTAAATCGACCAACCAACCAAGGGCCTGATTTGATCAATCCTTACCAGAGTACAAACTACAACTCTAATGAATATTCGTCATCTCACAATTTTATGAAAGATGATTGTTAACCTGAATTCTATCTGCATGGGTGAGCCGTCGAATCCTCCGGTGGTAATTTTGCATGGATTGTTTGGTTCATCTAGCAACTGGCGAACCATTGGTTCAAAACTCAGTACGCATTTTTATGTTCTTTGCATTGATTTGCGTAATCATGGCAAATCAGAATGGAAAGATTCAATGAGCTATTTGGATATGGCTGAAGATCTTGCTGCATTCATCCACGATTATCACCTGACTCAGCCCAATTTGATCGGACACAGTATGGGTGGTAAAACCGTGATGACCTACCTCCAACACCATCAACCTGAAGTCGGAAAATGCGTGATTGTTGACATTGCACCGGTTGACTACTCCCATGATCATGATGAGCTCATTTACTCGCTAAAAAAGCTGGATATTGAGAACATTCATTCGAGGAATGAAGCCGAACGAATGCTCGCTATAGACATACCGAACCCACCAATCAGGCAATTTTTGCTTCAAAACCTAATACGTGGTGATAATGGTTTTGCTTGGAGAATCAACCTTGAAGCAATTACCGATAACCGAAATCTAATTTTCGGGTATCCAAAGGGCAATATTTCTGATACTGAGACTCTTTTTGTTCGGGGCGGAAATTCAGATTATATTCGTCCTGAACACGATAGTCTCATTGCAGAGCAGTTCCCAAACTCAAGCATCCACACTATGGAAAATTCAGGACATTGGCTCCATGCCGAAAGACCGTTTGAGTTAACAAAACTGCTGTTTGATTTTTTTGGATAAACAACTCAAGCAGACTCTTGCAAACAAACAACTAACCAATGGGTTCATTATCAAGAGGTATCTCTATACCGTAGCACCTTTACGTCGAATCATGCAACCGATCATGCCAGCAACAATCCCGACCAATACTGAAAGCGTCAATTCTAACGTGCCGATTTCAGCAAGATGGAATCCCGAGAAAATCAGTGATTCTAGTATGCCAACAAGACCGCCAATAACTCCAGCTAGATAGAGTTGACGAGTCATCATCCCAAAACCCAAGCCAAGTATTCCTGGCAAACTTAGAGCGTTGCCAGCAAATGTTCCAAGAATTTCAAGCATCAGTCAATCACCTTTTTATTTCTCCAATGAGCCAACGACATCACTTTCATGGGCTGGTTTATTTGCCAAAGCCATCATCCATAAACTTCCAAAATTTGAAGCGGATACTGGATTTTTCAACTTCTCATATTCCTCAAGCCAGTTCGATGGCAACTTATGAGCAACTCCCTGGTGACAATCTATACAAGTTAAGCCCTCATCAATCCCCCTTTGGTGTTCCGAGCTGGCACGAGGTTCTTGAATGGTAAAATCCATGTATTCAAATGCATGACAATTGCGACATTCTCGGCTATCGTTGGCTCTCATTTTTTTCCAAACTATCTTGGCCATATCGATCCTTCTGGCTTCATACTTCTCTGTTGTATCAATACTCCCAATTAATTCATAAAAGACATCTTTCACTGCAATAGCCTTCGCTTTTATCTTATGTTGCCACTCCTTCGGTACGTGACAATCTGAACATACAGCACGTACTCCAGAGTGGTTGTAGTAATGGACAGTTTGGCGATATTCTCCAAGGTTAGTCTCCATTGAGTGGCAAGAGACACAAAAATCTTCAGTGTTCGATGCTTCAATCGTCCAGTGAAATCCTCCCCAAAATAAAATACCAATCAGAAATCCTGAGATCAACGTAAAGCCTACACTGAATTGCGTAGTCGGTCTCCAGAACCAGTCCCAAATTCGGCGATATCGATTACGATTGTCTTGCGGATTATTCATTGAAATATCCTTTACCGATGCAAGTTAATTTTTTGTAGCAGACGAGCGAAACAGGTTATTTACCAATTCAGGCGCGGCTACTTGGGGCACATGACACTGATTACAAAAATATCGTGTACCCGCTACTTGATCTAGCTCATAACCATCTCGGTCAAGATAATGCGTCATGGACAAGGTTGGCGCATTGCGCTCTCCAGCTTTCGTCCAGTCATGACAGGAAAGACATTGATTGGTTCGAAGATCAATCTGATACTGTGATATACCATGCGGAATAAGCGGTGGTTGCTGACGATAATTGCGCTGCATACGTCGCTCAACCTGTCGATACAGATTGCCCAGATTTACTGGTTCATCGACCGCAGCGTTGCGAAGGCTACTTATACCGCCTGACTGAGCGAAAACGATGCCGAAAAAACCAAAAAATGCTACAAGCAAGTAAATAATGCCCAACCTGATTAAAGTTTTCATGGGAATGCTCCTGTGGTTGTCTTGTAAATTACAAATTAAGCGCGCAAAACCTTGCAGGCACATTTCTTGAAATCAGTCTCCTTCGAAATTGGGCATGTTGCATCAAGCGTTAGCTTGTTAGTTAGTTGCCCTTCATCAAACCATGGCATGAACACCAAACCTTTCGGCATTTTATTCCTGCCTCGAGTTTCAACTCGACTGAGGACCGTTCCCCGACGTGTTATCAGCTCTATCTCCTGACCCCTGCGTAGACCACGTTCTCGGGCATCCTCAGGATGCATATACACTACAGCTGCTGGATAAGAGCGGTGCAATTCTGGAACTCTTCGAGTCATTGATCCTGAATGCCAATGCTCCAATACACGACCGGTAACAAGCCACAAATCATATTCAGAATCTGGACTTTCGGCAGCAGGCTCAAAGGGTGCAAAAATAATATTCGCCCTCCCGTCCGGCTTGCCATAGAATTGAACGCCCTTGCCTACTTCAACATATTTATCGTAACCTTCACGGAACCGATACCGTGTCTCTTTGCCATCCACCACAGGCCAACGCATACCGCGCGACTCATGGTATGCATCAAAATCGGCTAGATCATGTGCTTTACCTCGCCCAAACTGTGCATATTCTTCAAACAATCCCTTTTGCACATAGAACCCAAAATCGGCACTTTCCTGATTATTAAATCCTTCAGCAATATCACCAACCGGATATTTGTCGACTTCTCCATTTGCGAACAGAACCTCGAATAATGATTTACCACGTAACTCTGGTTTCTTGCTTAACAATTCTTCGGGCCAGACATCTTCAGTCATGAAGCGCTTTGAGAATTCCATCACCTGCCACAAATCCGATCTAGCTTCACCTGGTGCATCCACTTGCTGATGCCAGAACTGGGTACGTCGCTCAGCATTGCCGTAGGCTCCTTCTTTTTCAACCCACATCGCTGTAGGTAGAATAAGATCAGCAGAGATCGCAGTTACGGTCGGATAAGGTTCAGAAACGGTTATGAAATTATCAGGGTTGCGATAACCGGGAAATCCCTCTTCATTGATATTTGGGGCAGCCTGCAAATTATTATTGCACTGCACCCAATGACAATTCAATTCTCCATCTTTCAGTTTTCGGTTCTGCAATACTGCATGAAAACCAGGTTTCGCTGGAATGGTCCCGGGGGGAATATTCCATGCGGTTTCACAGATTTCTCGATGCTTATCTTTCATAACTACCATGTCAGCGGGAAGCCGATGCGCAAATGTACCTACTTCACGAGCTGTGCCACAAGCCGAAGGTTGCCCAGTCAACGAAAATGGTGAGTTTCCAGGCTCGGCAATTTTTCCGGTTAGCAAATGCAAGTTGTACAAAAGACCATTAACCCAAGAGCCACGAGTATGCTGATTAAATCCCATTGTCCACAAACTCATCACTTTCCGGTTTGGGTCGGCATATTGAGCAGCTAAGCGCTCGAGATTGGCAACTGGAACTCCCGACATTTTCGATACCTTATCAACCGTGTATTCTCCGACTGCAGACGCATATTCCTCAAAATCGATTGGAGTTAACTTTCCATGCTTACCTTCATGTGCAGGATTTTCTGCCGATTGTTCTAATGGATGATTGGGGCGCAAGCCATAACCAATATCTGTCGCAGTCTTGGTTATATTGACGTGGTTTGCCACAAAATCCACATTTACCGCTCCATTTTGAATGATGTAATTGGCAATGTAATTCAAAATTGCCAGGTCGGTCTGTGGGGCAAAAATAAGTCCATTGTCAGCCAGTTCAAAACAACGGTGCTCAAAGGTCGATAGCACATGCACTTCTGCACCTGGCTTGGTCAATCGGGTATCAGTCAAGCGTGACCACAAGATCGGGTGCATCTCTGCCATATTCGAGCCCCACAACACGAAGGTATCCGCATATTCCAAATCGTCATAGCAACCCATGGGTTCATCAATTCCAAAACCACGAATGAATGCGGCTACTGCTGAAGCCATGCAATGTCTTGCATTGGGATCAATGTTGTTGGAACGCAGACCGGCTTTCATGAACTTTGCGGCAGCATAACCCTCCCAAACTGTCCACTGACCTGATCCAAACATGGATACGGATGAAGGCCCCTTGTTATGAATTGCCGATTTCCACTTTTCAGCCATGACATCGAATGCCTCATCCCATGACACCGGTTCAAACTCTCCGTTTTTATCAAAAGAGCCGTTTGACTTGCGAAGAAGAGGAGTCTTTAGTCGATCTTCACCATACATGATTTTCGATAGGAAATAGCCTTTGATACAGTTCAATCCTCGGTTAACGGGTGAATCTGGATCTCCTTGCGTTGCTACAACTCGACCTTCCTTGGTCCCTACGAGCACCGAACAGCCAGTACCGCAAAATCGGCAGGCTGCCTTGTTCCAACTAATTCCAGAATTCTGAACCTGAGCATTTGCTACCCCTGAGGACAATTGAATTCCGGCAGCCGAAGCAGTTGCCGCTGCTGCTGTAGATTTAAGAAAGTTTCGACGGGATTCAGAAAAAGTCATTTGAACATCTCCAGATAAACTCTAATTCTTCAATAGTGAGACCGAGCTCATATAATCAGCTCCTCAAAATGGTGATAAGTGAGAGTGAGTGAGATAACACCGGGAATTTGATGTAAGTCCATGATGGTCTCAGAAGCAAATCTGTCTGGTGTATCTTCGACTACAACGACTATTCGCCCATCATCAGATTGGGCATGAACTTCAACTCCCCTGAACTTTTCCATTGTCATTATGGCGGATGAGGCAAACTCAGGTTTGGTATGTACAAGACAGCCGCAGATATTCAAATTACCATCCTCTCAACTCTTCGGGCTCAAACTGATCGCTTGGGAGGGGCAAACGCTTACGCATGCACCACAACCGGTACAGGAATCGTTATTGACTATCATTTTGCCAAAAGGCCTTACTCGCAAATCAAATTTCAGCACTTCATAATCACAAATATCTGAGCAACTACGGCAAGATACACCGATTTTTAACAGGCAGGATTCTCCAAGTTCTGCAATCAGGTTCCATGGTTTTTGTTCTACGGCAAAAAAAACGGGTTCATTACAGGCTTCCACACAAGCTCGACAAAAGGTGCATGCACCGGATTGAAAGTCCAGCATTGGTGTACCGGCTGGTCCTTTGAAGAGAATGGTTTCTGGGCAGGCATCACGACACTTACCACACGATGTGCAATACTGGTGGACGGCATCTTCGGTAGTCCAAGGTGGCCTCTGCACGCCTCTTCGCCAGGTATTGGTTTGCAGGCGAGACGAAGAGCCAACAATAGGGTGCGGATTGGCACCGTTATCGTTAAATGCGTTTTGACTTGATTGTCCGTGGAAATCCCTCATTTCACACCGGATGTTTATTACATTTTAAAAATTAACCTTAATAATAGTAAGGAATTATACATAAAAAATTCAGCTTTGTAAATTTATTTTTTCTGTGGATAGCTAGCCTCAAATAAAGTTTTGATTTCAAGGGATTAATCATCGCGTCCAGGCATCTTTACAAAACAGTTTATTTCACGAGCAGTTCATCACGGGTTACGTACTCCTTATTGCGCAGGGACGTTGGTGACGGCAGTACCACCGTAGAATTTCCCATCAAACTGAGGCTTATAAAATACGCGCACGAATAGCGTAGTTCATTCTGCCGATGCTGATACGGTCAATTCAACCGATACCGTAGCACCCAGAACAGGTTACAGCTTAAGCGTCACACACAGAGAAAACGTCCTATCTCGTGTTTACTACGCGGATGTGACGGAATGGGGGCTGAATAATTCCCTTGCAACATTATGCTTCATGACGGGCGGAGCCTATACCCCCACGAATACCAGCATCTTTACCGGCAACACCAGGTGCTTTGCAGTCGGCACCAGAGATCCATTAGACATTCGCAACTGCTTGTGCGGTAGGAGCGATCTATCCCAAAGCGGTACGAACAATCAAACCGCGCATACGCACCAAGAAGCGAAGACCAGATTAGGGTGCGATCCTGCTGGATGACTCAACTAAACTAACAAAAGGGAGCCATTGACCGCCCTGTAAACTTTGGGTATAGGTCTCTAATATTTTGTGGTGCTCAATAACAAGCAAAGAAAGTTATTTCCCAGCACGATTTTCAATAAGTTCATCTACCACAGCAGGTTCAGCTAGCGTGCTCGTATCTCCAAGACTGTCGAGCTCATTTGCTGCGACTTTGCGCAATATTCGCCGCATAATCTTACCAGAACGAGTTTTCGGCAAACCCGGTGCCCACTGAATCACATCTGGTTTAGCAATCGGACCAATCTCCATCCTGACGAGATCACTTAACTCTTTTTTCAATTCATCAGTCGCTTCAATCCCTTGCATCAGAGTAACGTATGCATAAATCCCCTGACCTTTGATCTCATGGGGGTATCCAACTACAGCTGCTTCAGCCACTGTCTCGTGAAGTACTAACGCACTTTCAACTTCCGCCGTGCCCATACGGTGACCGGAAACATTGATAACATCATCAACCCGACCTGTAATCCACCAATATCCATCCTCATCACAACGTGCACCATCACCAGTGAAGTACATATTTGGATAAGCACTGAAATAAGTCTCGATAAATCGTTGATGATCACCATACACAGTACGCATTTGACCTGGCCATGATTGTTTAATCACAAGATTACCTTCAGCTCCACCTTCAAGGCTAATTTCATTGCCTTCTGCATCCATCAAGGCTGGCTGGATACCAAAGAATGGTCGAGTTGCAGATCCCGGCTTTAGATCAATGGCTCCAGGCAATGGTGTAATCATGATACCCCCGGTTTCGGTTTGCCACCACGTATCGACAATTGGACAGCGCCCATTACCAACAACATGATAATACCATTCCCAGGCTTCTGGATTAATCGGCTCTCCTACTGTTCCCAGAATTCGCAAAGAACTTCGATCTGTCTTATTGACCAATTCTTCACCCTGCCCCATCAATGCACGAATTGCTGTCGGAGCAGTATAAAAAATTTCCACTTTATGCTTGTCAACCACTTGCCAGAATCGACTGGCATCTGGATAGGTGGGCACACCCTCAAACATCAAGGTGGTAGCTCCATTAGTCAGCGGACCATAAACAATGTAAGAGTGCCCAGTTACCCAGCCCACATCAGCAGTACACCAGTATATATCTCCATCATGATAGTCAAAAACCATCTTGTGTGTTAATGCTGCATACAGCTGATAGCCAAAAGAAGTATGAACAACACCTTTCGGTTTACCCGTTGATCCCGATGTATAGAGAATAAACAGCGGATCCTCTGCATCCATATGCTCTGGCGGACAGTCTGCTGAAGCTGCCTCTACTGCTTCTCTATACCATACATCTCGATTCGCATTTTCTGGAACCGGATTACCAGTCCGTTTTACAACAATCGTGGTATGTACATTTGGACAACTCTCCAGAGCTTTTTCCACGTTTTGTTTGAGGGGTACATTTTTGCCACCCCTTGGACCCTCATCGGCGGTAATCACAACTTGACAGTCCGAGTCGAGAATCCGATCCTTTAAAGCATCTGGTGAAAATCCACCAAATACCACCGAGTGAATTGCTCCAATTCGAGCACATGCCAACATCGAAACCGCTGCTTCCGGAATCATAGGTAAATAGATGCTTACGCGATCTCCCTTCTTCACTCCGCGAGATTTCAAGACATTCGCGAACTTACAGACCTCTTCGTGCAGTTCTTTGAAGGTTATCTTTCTATCGACATCAGGGTCATCGGACTCCCAAATGATTGCAACTTGGTTGCCCCTAGTCTCTAAATGTCGATCCAAACAATTGGAACATACATTGAGCTTGGCCCCTTCGAACCAGCGGATATCACCTTTGGTGAAATCGACTGCATGTACTGAATCCCATGGTTTGAACCAGCTCATATATTTTTCAGCTTGTTTCTCCCAGTATGCATTGGGGGTGTGTATGGATTCTGTGTAATCAGCTTCATAGCCCCGAAGATCAATATTGGCTGATGCGGCAAGTTCGGAATTGACGGGATATTTTTTTGTATCTACCATAATGATTTCAAATGCAGTTGATTGGTTGTTATTATAAAAGTAATTAAACTTGATTTAGAATAGTAAAATTCGGTTTTTTGTCGGAGTTTATCGAGTTCGGGATACCAAATTCGATCCACTTTATTCAAGTATCGGGGTATCATCCTTTCCTTTCTAGTCACTTTCTGAACTACCTGAATGAATGCAAAAAACCAAACGAAAATCCGATTTTTTCGTATTCTTGCGCAATCTTCTTATAGCAATCATTCTGGTCCTCACAACTCGAGGTTATTCAAGTTAAGGGTTAGTAGTTTAGTAGTTTCAATCTTGCTAGCTGTAACTCTTTTATAATGCAAGCCTGAGTCAATCCACTCTGTTTTGAATGCCGATACCGTGTTATCTCTAACCGACGCAACCCTTGACGCACTCCATCTTCTGATTTCAGGTGATTCAGAGTTGTGGGAAATCATTGGCATTTCCTTTCGAGTATCCGGTACAGCGATTCTTATTTCAGCACCATTAGCCTTACTAACCGGATTCTTCCTCGCCTACTTTGAATTTCCACTTAGACGTGTTCTAATTTCCCTATTTAATACCCTGCTTGCTTTCCCCGCTGTGGTTGTCGGGCTTGTGGTATACCTTATGCTATCAAATCAAGGACCACTTGGAGACTGGAAACTACTTTTCACACAAACGGCAATGGTAATCGCACAATCCATTCTATGTATACCGATTCTGATTTCGATGGGACACTCCGCTTTTCAAGCGGCTGATCAACGTGTCTGGGAAACAGCAAGAACTCTGGGGAAAACACCTGTTGCAGCATTCTTTGTGGTCGTCAATGAAGTAAAATTCGGATTGCTAGCGGCGCTTTTCGCGGGTTTCGGACGAATTATTGCCGAAGTTGGTGCCTCCATGATGGTCGGGGGCAATATCCTGCATTACACTCGAAATATACCGACCGCGATTGCACTTGAAACTAGCAAAGGTAATTTCGCACAAGGGATTGCGCTCGGACTGGTTCTGCTGTTACTTGCATTCTTCCTGAATGCAACGCTACATTACTTTCAAGGTAAAGGGAGTCTTAACCATTGACCACACTACAAAAGATTGAATATAGCTTGCTTTCTAAATCATGGAAGAATGTCCCATTGATAAAATCTGTGAATATCACGGCCAACTCAGGGCAATTCAGTGTCCTGTGTGGAAAAAATGGCACTGGAAAAACCACCTTACTAAAGATCATGACAGGGCTGGTCTGTCCTGATCAAGGTCAAATTAATCTCAACCAGAAAAAACTCTCCTGGAAACAAGCTAGGAGATACTTGATCCAACACACTCTCTACCTGCATCAAACACCATATATGTTTAACGGTAGCGTGTATCGAAATTTAAAGCTATCACTCCATCAAAGAGGTCATTCTACTGCACCACAACAACGGATAGAGGAAGTGCTAAAATCAGCTGATCTTGATCAATTCAAACATCAAACAGCCAAAACCCTCTCTGGAGGGCAACAACAAAGGGTTGCACTGGCACGCGCATCGCTCAATGATTGTTCATTTCTGTTTTTGGATGAGCCAACTGCGAATATGGATACGGCCTCGGTTACACGGACCCTTGATTTTTTGAGGGAATTGAAACGGAAAGGAACATCAATACTGGTTTGCACCCATACTCCAGAGACTTTTGATGGGCTGCTGGACCGTATGCTAGTATTGGAGAATCATGTGATTCATGAACAATAACGCCGTCACAAAAAAAAACATCTCTGGATTGGTGCTAGCAGGAGGTCAGGCTCGCCGCATGGGTGGAATAGACAAGGGATTAATCGACATTCACGGACAAACCATTGTCGAGAGAATCACTCGCATACTCAAGCAGCAATGCAACTGTGTGATGATCAATGCAAATCGCAATCGAGAAATATATCGCCAATTTGGTGATAAAGTCATTAAAGATGAGATTGATGGTTTTCAAGGTCCGTTGGCAGGCATGTTGAGTGGCCTAAACGCTATACGGACAGAGTGGCTACTGACAGCACCCTGTGATGGCCCCTTTTTGAGCAATACCTATGCGGAGTCTATGCTTCATGCAGCACAATCTATCGGCGTCTCGATTGCCGTAGCCAAAGATCAGAATCGGTTACAACCGGTCTATGCTCTGCTCCATAGTTCAACACGAGACTCACTACAAGCATTTCTAAACACAGGAGAACGAAAAATCGACAAGTGGTTCGCTGAATTCAATTTCGCAGAAGTCGTGATTACCGATTGTGATGATATGTTCGAGAATATCAATACGCCCGAACAACTGGAAATCTGTCGAGAAAAACTAGCCTCAAATCAATCCAAGAACGAAACATGCTTCAGGCAAATTCAATCGTGATACGACGATTTTGTTTGCCTTTATTCTTAATACTCTCAACTCTGACTTTGCCGATTTCACTACTGTTGGATACATGAGTTCCACCACATGCCTGTAAATCAGCCTCACCAAATTTCACCAGCCGAACTGTACCTGCACCAGATGGTGGACGAACGGACATGGTCTTTACAAGCTCCGGTCGGTTCTGGATTTCCTGCTCGGTAATCCAGATATAAGACATGGAATGATTGCCAGCAATTACCTGATTCAACTTCTCCTCAAGCTCTTCTCGAGTTGGTGGATTTGGCAAATCAAAATCCAGCCTACCACTTCCATCACGTATCGAACCACCAGTAACTGGCGCAGGAACAACAGCACACAACATGTGCATACAACTATGCATACGCATCAGACGGTATCGACGTTCCCAGTCGATTTGCAGAGATAATCTCTCACCCAAAGTTGGCAATTCTTCTCCTTCTTCCACAATATGCAAAATACAGTTGCGCTCACGGTCCTTGCGCGTATCCTGAATTCGAATCTGTTGACCATGATCTCGAACCGCATAACCCGAATCACCAGGTTGTCCGCCACCCATTGGATAGAATACAGTTTGATCAACTTCGAAAGCATGGTCAGCAAGACCCGTCACAGTTGCCTCACATTGTTGAATATAACCGTCTTTGTGAAATAATTCTTCTGTCATATTAACCCTCCATTGAACGGGTTATCCGTTGTTGAATTTGCGCGGCTGCCTTGACCGCCATTAACCCTTCTTGACCCGAGACCATCGGGTTTCTACCGCATTTTACACAGTCGATGAAATCTTCAAGTTCTGCATTCAACGGTAACTCTGGAATCACCTTGATCGAATTTTGAATCAATTTCGGAAATTTCACATCGGGGCCCGATTCACCTAGGTAAATTTCCTCAATCTGCTGGGATTGAAAATCCAAACCCAAATAGCGGTCATGTGCAAAGACCCGAATACGCCGGAATGCATTCTTGGAAACTCGGCTAGCTGTAACATTGGCTACAACTTTATTGTCAAACTCAATACGCGCATTTGCGATATCGACGCGATCGGTCAGTACCCGACAACCATTCGCATGGATCGATCGAATATCAGAGTCAACCATCGACAAGATAATATCAATATCATGAATCATTAAATCCGAGACTACATCAATATCTATACTACGGTTGCTGAACTGACCAAGCCGATGAACTTCAATAAATCTGGGGGTTTTCGCCAACTGTTTGAGCTTGATTACGCCCGGATTGAACCGCTCAAGGTGACCAACTTGCAAAATCGCGCTGTTACTATTTGCAAGAGTAATGATTTTTTGAGCTTCCTCAATAGTCGGGGCCAGCGGCTTCTCGATTAGGGTGTGCACTCCTTGTTCAAGAAACATACGTGCAACAGATAGGTGATCACGAGTTGGCACGACGATACTGACCGCATCAATTTCAGAAGGAAGTGATTCGACCTGACTCAGTGCTTGTGTACCACATTCTCCAGCCACAATTTTGCATCGAACTGGATCAATATCCATAACTGCTACCAAATCAACATTTGGCATTTCTGAATAAATACGGGCATGGTATTTTCCAAGATGACCTACGCCTACAACCGCAACTTTAATCTTGTTTTGCATACTCAATATCAGTCCACCAGATCAATGCAATATCAACTGTTTTTTAAAACAACTCATCTAATAACGTTTAGTTTCTAGGAAATTAATTTAGTCTCTTGCGAATCGCTTTTTTGACTTGAATGTAGCGATCTTGAATTCGATCTCGATGGATATGTTGGCCTCCTTTGACAACATGACGACCAGCAGACCACACATCTAATACTAACTGATTGTCCCCGGAAAAAATAAAACTGTCGAGAATTTCATCATTTTCACAATCAGCTAGGACTGCCGAATTTGCATCCAGAGTGAATATATCCGCTAGTTGTCCCGCTTCAATTGAACCACACTTTCTAGCTAATGCTAGACTTCCTCCTAGTAATGCAGCTTCAAATATTGCACGACCCGATGACTGCCCAAACTGAGATAGTACAGCTCTTTGCTTGTGCTGAAGCCGTTGTGAATATTCGAGCATGCGAAGCTCCTCGCATAAAGAAATCCTTACATTAGAATCTGTGCCCACTCCATAGTTTCCAGCATGATGAATGTAGTCAACACCATTGAAAATCCCATCTCCCAAATTTGCTTCCGTGATCGGACACAAACCCACAACCCCACCTGTCCTTGCTAAATTTTTTGTTTCTGATTTTGTCATATGAGTTGCATGAACCAGACACCAGTTTTGGTCAATACTAGCATGATGAATCAACCATTCCACCGGTCTCATACCGAAAATTGTTTCAAACTCTCTCACTTCGGTGTGTTGTTCGGAAATATGCATGTGAAATGGTAAGTCTGGCTGAACCTTTCTCAATTGAACAAGATCATATGGATCTACAGCTCGGATGGAGTGAGCGGCTATACCGATCTTACTGTCGGCAGGAAGTGTCCGCAAAATTTGAGAGGATTCATCTACTATTTCAAGGTAGGAGTCGATGCAATTGACGAATCTGGCCTGATCTGGCAGTGGTGGTCGTTTGCTACAACCACTGTACTGATAAAATACTGGTAGCAATGTGAGACCTATTCCAGTCTCTGAGGCAGCGGCAATGATACGAGATGAAAGTTCTGCCCTTTGACCGTAAGAATTACCATCAAAGTCATGGTGCAGGTAATGAAACTCTGCAACTGCGGAAAATCCACATTCCAGCATTTCGATTTGGGCATAAGCAGTGATTGCCTCAATCTCGTCGGGCGTGATCTGCCCAATACATGCATACAAGAGCTTCCGCCAGGTCCAGAAAGATTCAGCACTGGATAGATTTCGTGTTTCTGTCAAGCCAGATAATATTTTTTGGAATCCATGACTATGAAGATTGCAAACTGCAGGTATGGCAATATCGACTTGATAACCACAGGGTGAAGAGCCTACTTCAACAACTTCTATCACTCCAAGCTGATTAATACCGATTTGCACATCCGATTTCCAGCCTTCACTGGTAAGAGCAGTTTTTGCCCAAATTACGTCCACAACTATTCTCCACTAACCCAAATTATTTTTGGTAATTTGGGTATAGGTAATCGACCAGTGTTTATCAGATTATGACTTGATGATTCAGATCGGAAACACCTGCTTTCAAGACAAATCCTTATTTCGATGACTGCAATAAGTATTTATTTGTTATCCGTTCTTCGGTGTTCATGTAATAGTGGTGAAGAATTAGAGTCTCTGCAAAGCCTCAATTCGTTGGTCAATAGGCGGATGTGAGCTGAACAAGTGTTTCAACCCTGAGGCCTGTTTTCCAGAGACACCAAATGCGGAGAGTTGGTCGGGAAGTGCTGGAGGTTCATACAAGTCTCGAAGCTTCTGCAAGGCAGAAACCATATTGTCACGGCCTGCGAGTTCAGCGCCACCCAAATCAGCCCGAAATTCCCTTCGGCGACTAAAATACATGACAATTGTACTCGCCAAAATACCAAGAATAATTTCGGCAATAATCACTGTGATCCAATATCCGGGACCCATACCGGAACGACTTTTAAATACAGCTCGATCAACCATCTGACCGATGACACGAGACAGAAAAATAACAAAAGTATTCACAACACCCTGAATTAATGCCAGAGTAATCATGTCTCCATTCGCTACATGGCTTACTTCATGACCCAAAACAGCTTCAACTTCCGATTTTGACATATGCTCAAGTAGTCCCTGACTGACAGCAACCAGAGCATTGTTCCGACTCATGCCCGTTGCAAAAGCATTCGGTTGAGGATGGTTGAATATTGCTACTTCCGGCATTCCTATCCCAGCTTTCTGGGACTGTCTTTCGACTGTTTCAACCAACCATCTCTCCTGAGAATTACGTGGAGTTTCGATAACCTGTGCTCCAGAGAATTTTTTGGCCATACGTTTCGACATGGCTAGGGATATAAATGATCCCAACATTCCAAACGCGGCCGCAAAGATTAATAACGAACCCATGTTCTGGCCAGCGCCATATAAATATTGATCAAATCCAAACAATCTTGCCGTGATATTGAGCACGACAAGAATTGCTAGATTTGTTGCAATAAAGTAACCAATACGTGCAAACATGATCGATAATCAGGGAATCAACACTCTCAAATCTGCTTACAGCATACCCAAAACGGTATCCGCATCACTATTCGATAATTCGCCGGGAGATGGTTCTAGGTTTAGGTGCGTTATCACTCCGTCGTCAGCAATGATGACATAACGTTGGGAACGAACACCAAGCCCTCTCTCGGTCAGATCAAGTTCCATACCCAAAGCCTGTGTTAGATTACAACTTCCATCAGCTATCAATAGTATGTTGCCATCGGTATTTTGTGATTCTCCCCAAGCCTTCATAACAAACTGATCATTTACCGATAAACAGGCGATAGTATCAACACCCTTGGCCTTGATTTCATTATGCTTAACAACATAACTTGGCAAGTGTGATGCAGTACAGGTAGGGGTAAACGCACCCGGTAATGCAAACATCACCACTTTTTTTTCACGAAAAATTTCATCCGTGGTAGTTTCACTCGAACTCCCGGATATCACGGTTGCAATAGTTACATTGGGGATTTTGTCTCCAACTTGAATAGTCATGTTCATTTCTCCGAAAAAACTTTAGAAATTAAATATGGTCAAGGTTCGACTAGACCGTGATTAGCAAAAGCTGTAAACAAGGTTCAGCAATCTCTGTTCATATCAAACCTAGTAGCACGGGCCTCAATCAGACAGCTAGCCTATATTTGCAGGGCTGTTGTGATTGACTGAGATCATACCGCTATGCTTAATATGGTTCGAATTAAATATGCTTCAAGTAGCAAATGATTGCTGTATCATCACGACTGAATTGAAATACACATGATGATTCCATGCAAACTCACATTTTGGCCAGTTTCATGGCCTTTTTCATATCGATCTCGATGAGTGGTTGTTCTATGTTTGGTGGCCCTGCAGCTGAAGAACCCCTATTTACAGTGGTTACCGAGCAAGATAATTTTCAGATCAGAAACTATGAAACTTATACGATCGCTGAAACGGTTGTTGACGAGACTTTTCATTCAGCAACTCAGACCGCTTTCAATCGATTATTTGATTACATCTCGGGCGCAAATAAAAACGCATCAAAGATCGAGATGACAGCACCAGTTCTTGTGATTCCGCAAGGAATTGCCATGATTTCTAGTACACAAAGCAACCAATCACAACCAACGCAGGAATCCGGTATTATGGATCAGTCTCAACAAGGTTGGACTATTGCGTTCGTGTTACCTCAAGGCATGAATACCTCCAACTCGCCAAAACCTCTTGATACACGTATTCGACTAATTGATGTACCTGAAAGACAAGTTGCGACGTTACAATTCTCGGGGCGATTGCGAACTGCACCGGTCGAACTACATCGTGCCAAACTTGCCGCCTGGCTGGATGGACAAGGAATGGATCATCAAGGAGATTGGCGAGTCGCAGGCTATAACCCACCTTGGACTTTACCCGCATTACGGCGTAACGAAATACAGGTGACCTTGATCCAATCAAGTTAACAAATACATGAGAGATATGTAAAATGATTTCATCTGAGAGAAGCATTCAGGAATTCGTGACTGGCTTTAGTACTGAGGTAACTCCTGGGTCAGCAGCCAAGATCTCTAGTTTTCGCGAGCATCTTCGAGAGGGTACAACGGTCTATATCACCTTTTTGCCCGGTTCCGATTTTCAAGATACGGTCAAGGTAGCAAAGCGTCTAAGAGAAGAAGGATTTGAACCCGTCCCACATTTCGCCGCTCGAAGTATTGCCAACAAAAAAGCATTAAATGAGTACTTATCTAGTGTTGTTGGCGAGGCTGGAGTCGACCACGTACTCTGTATCGCGGGTGCGGTCGACAAACCGGTCGGCCAATTTACTGACTCGATGCAAATTCTGAATACTGGTCTTTTTGATCAATATGGCATTTGCCAGATTGCTGTAGCAGGTCATCCTGAAGGCAGTCCCGATATGACTGATGAATCCATAACAGCAGCACTAAACTGGAAAAATGCGTATTTCCAAACGACTGATGCAAATTTGTATCTTGTCACCCAATTTGTCTTCGAATCCGATCCCGTCATCAAATGGGATCAAAGAATCCAACAAGAAGGCAATACACTACCAATCCGAATTGGCATACCCGGCCTTGCCACTGTCAAAACTTTACTCATGCATGCCAAAGCCTGCGGAATTGGCCCGTCTATGAAATACCTAACCCGTCAGGCGAGAAATCTATCGAAACTCATGACGATCAAGACACCCGAT
The DNA here is from genome assembly GCA_026708585.1 of Gammaproteobacteria bacterium. Taxonomy (GTDB): domain Bacteria; phylum Pseudomonadota; class Gammaproteobacteria; order Arenicellales; family Poriferihabitantaceae; genus Poriferihabitans. The sequence goes on along the minus strand of JAPOUQ010000114.1, from coordinate 3,758 downwards.
GTTCTTGTCAGAGATTTAGCAATTCACTCTGCCTCGAATCAGAAAAGTGGTATTGACGGAATTCATATGTATCCTCTTGGAGGCCTTCGAAGAAGTGCTCTTTGGAGTTATGCTATTCTTGATGGCCAATTTGAACTTAACTCAAAGGGTGGTTTTAATGTGAAAGTGGACTACAACTAATCTCCAGCTTAACTTTCGATACTCCTCGAAAATGTAGCATTTTGAAGAAAAATCGCGTTTCTCGCATGGAACGTAATCGTTTCGTGCATCCGTAGTTGAACACTTATACAAATATCATATAAATATTTCGTTTGAGAGCATTTTCTTCGCCTTGAAGATCGCACCTCCACCCCAGAATTCGTGTAAGCGTTAGCTCAGTAGGTGGATGCCTACAACGATTGAACGGAACAAAATCACTGCATGACCATAGGGATACTGGACGCTTCGATAACAGTTCGTTTGATCTTTTGTCTCGTAGTTCTGTAGCCAGTGTTTTGGAAATGGTATAGCTGTCCAGATGATACAACTCCTCAATGCTAGATTTATCAGACACATCATACAGATCAAAATCGAGCGATCCAACTAGTTCATGGGATTTCTACATCCAACTTGGAGACTCGGCGATCCCTGTAATACTTCAATCCAGTTCAATTGTAAGGGGCTTCTATACATTACTTGACACAGGCCAATCTTCACCATAATAGGGGCGATATGGTCAATCAACCCTGTATCGGATCCCACTTTCTGCGCCTTTCGTACTGGTTGATACTGTTTACCGACACGACTTCATCCTTGTTAAGTAATGTATTTAAGCCCCAATCGTTTCTGTGCAAAATTTAGGGATGGCGCAAAACTAACAAGTTACTTTTGCGCCATCCCCTAGCCTAGGATTAGCCGGACATTGCGGATAAAGCCTCGCCCCACTAGGCAATTATGAAGAATTGGTGGTGACTTCAGATTATGGATTTAGTCCTTCCTCCCTGTTACACTATTAGCCTCAAAGAAATGAAGCTGCAAGAAATTCACCAACCTCACAACCCTGATCAGATTTGATGATGCCGACAGCTAAACTGCATCAGTTATACGAATCAGGCTCCTTTAAATGGGTTGCTTATAATCCGTGGAGCAGCTGGCGGTGGCGGTTCTTTCGTTGTTGAAGGTCTTACCATTTATGGCGCAGGCAGCGGCCGAGGGGGCGGTGGAGGAGAATTAACTCGTGTCCGAATGAAACAACAGACTTGGGAAGCTAGTGGTGGTAATGGAGGATCAGGCGGTCTAGATGGAAGTACGGGAGCAAGTGGATTTGTATATTTTATCCCGCTATTTGGAAGTGAAATGGGAGGAGCGTAATGCTTTCTAAACAAAAAGCCAAGGCAGGACATTCGGGTAGTTTTGGAAACATGTGAAGCCCGGTAATCTTGCCAACATCCATTACAGAAGAATGCGGTGTAAAAGGTGGAACGATTGAAATATCCAAAGACGATCCCCCAACAGTTATATCTAGACCGAATCGCTCTGTGGAATATAACGAGATAAATTATCTAATATCAGAATTTCGAAAAAGCACCTGCACCCATCTACAGATACAAGAAAATGTCAAGTCATTCAACGACTCAATATTCGATGAAACCTTGCTCGAGAATTCAAAGTATTCCGACTCTTATAAATCACGCATCGAATTCCTGAGAGAAGAGGCCTTGCAGGAAGGCTTTATGCTCAGAGAGGCATCTGAAATAGACTTCCGACGTTTTGTTTTCTCCTATCCCAACTTTCGAAAAGGAAGTCTCGTTCTGACGGATAGTGGCAATATCCGAGCAATCTGGAAGGGTTGCAAAGGATCTCTCATCGGATTACAGTTCCTTGGTGATGGTATGGCGCAGTATGTCATGTTTCATCAACGTGAAAATAAGAAAGAGGTCTCCCGTGTTTCTGGTCGTGATTCCATCCAAGGAATAGTACGACAAATTGATGCATGCGATCTAGCTGTACTATTTGTCGAATGAAGGAAGATAACCTACCTGTAGACGACCATATCGTCCGGTACGTCAAACCGAGTATGATTCTTGAGGATGGGACGGCGAGTGGCAATGGTTTTTGTCTACGCAAAATGAGAGCGGCCTATCTGTCAACTGGCTTGAAGCATTTGGAAGTGATAGGAATTATCAATTAAGCGAGGTAAGGCACCTGTGTCGGCTCAAAAGCAGACCAAATGGTCGGTTTGCAGAACTCAATGTCGGATCGGTCTTGAATGCAGTATCTAGGGAATTGGATTCATTGCAAATTGTCCATGATCGTCTAAAAGCCAATGACAACTTCGATGCAGACCCCTCACATGCAAAAGTTATTGGACTACCATCAGGGGGCTCTCACGAGGCTGAGCTCATAGGAAGACATTATTGCAGAATGTGTAATAAATATGCATCTAGCGATTGATATACCTGAAAAATAGGATCATCCCGAGCTTATCCCAATAAAGGAACAAGGTGTGACTTAGGGGTCGATTACGGATAAGTGCAAAATATCACGATAGACAGATGCCGAAATGTCGACATCCTAGGGGGTTACAGCAGATAGGTAGGAGAGCAACATGGAAGCACTTGGATTTTTGGCGGTTATCGCATTTCTAGTTGGCGTTGCCTGTCTTGTGCGCCCCATTAAGGCAATCCGAATTCCTACACGGCGGCGCGCAACCGCAGTCATGGGTTTTTCATTTGTCGTGATCACAGTTGTCGCATTGTCGACGAACACGCAAACTACCGATTACACAGAACGAGTCGTAGACTCCGATGCCCCCGCGTCAACTACCTTATCCTCAGTTCAAGAAGATCTTGGCGCGGAATCTGCCACGCCCGCGCCAGCCGATGTCTTGACGCCGGTAGATGTAGATGTGCTGACGTGTCCAGATCCGGTTAATGTCCACCTAGATTATCGAGACAAGGTCCAGATACGTCGAATCGCCTCCGACATCGTGAAACAGTGGGGGTTGAAGGCCGGTTCCATGGATGTCCTACCAGAGGACAAATCTCGGAACTTTTTTTGGATTTTGAATGCAGATGCCGCCATGCATGCGCTGGCATCGAACTCCGATTGGACTTGGTATCGGGATGGCAACATGGTACGGTTTGTTAAGCGTGATGATCCAGTCCTGAAGACTGCTGGGATAGTCGCTGCCAAATTCAAACTCAGCGCAAGAAAGGTGGACGGCGGACTGTCTATAAGCGTCAATTCAGACTTGGGAGACAGACAGACCATCTCGGTTTTGGTGAGGCGCTTGTACCGCGCAAAATCGGAGTCTGGCAAGGTGGAAACTTACTCATCAGACTATGGAAAATACTGTGGCCTCGCGGCCCAATGGAGGACCACGAAACTGCTCCCGGTCGATGACAAGGAATGGAAGGCCGACCTGCAGAAACATCAGGACAAGATGGCTCCACTCGGCCCTGATATGGCGTTCGAGATCGAAAGCATTGAGGGTCACATCATGGTCAAAGCACACGCACGCGGGAGTGATGACGAGGTTGCCGTCATCTCACCCTTGAGGGTCTCTGTACAGTCCAGATCAAGCTTCGTGGGTGACAATTATTTGCGCCTTTGGGAGTCCTATGAGACCCTGAAAGGGGTCCCACTGATTGCCCGCTCAACCTATCCGAACGAACGGGGGACGCTCCTAACCCGACCTTCGCAACTCGTCTGAAAAACTGATAAATTTCGACTAATTTTGGCGCAAATCTGTCTATAAGTCATTGATTTTTCGTTCT